>NZ_DASVYD010000050.1:0-19764 GCF_036392335.1 Vitreimonas sp. | reverse complement strand
ATTGCGCGCGACACGGCATCGCCTTGGCCGGCTGGGACAGCGATGACCGCGGCGTCGTGCACGTGATGGCGCCAGAATTGGGCCTGACGCAGCCCGGCATGGTCGTCGTCTGCGGCGACAGCCATACCGCAACGCACGGCGCCTTTGGCGCCCTGGCGTTCGGCATCGGCACGTCCGAGGTCGGCCACGTGCTGGCGACGCAATGTTTGCTGCAGCGCAAGCCGAAGCGCATGCGCGTGACAGTGGACGGCGTATTGCAGCCCGGCGTTTCGGCGAAGGATTTGACGCTGGCGGTGATCGCCAAGATCGGCTTCGGCGGCGGCTCGGGTTACGTCATTGAGTACGCCGGCTCCGCGATCCGCGCGCTCGACATGGAAGGGCGTATGACGCTCTGCAATATGTCGATCGAAGCTGGCGCCCGCGCCGGCATGGTGGCGCCCGACGAAAAGACCATCGAATTTCTGCGCGGTCGCCGTCACGTCGCGAAGGGTGACCGCTTCGAGGAGATCGCGCGCGAATGGCTGGCGCTCGCGACCGATGACGGCGCCACGTTCGACAACGAGATTCGCATCGATGGCGGCGCGATCACGCCGATGGCGACCTGGGGCACGACGCCGGACGCCGCATTGCCGATTGGTTCGGTCGCACCCGCGCCCGCCAACGATTCAGAAGCGAAAGCGCTCGCCTATATGGGCTTCGAAGCCGGTCACGCCACGACTGAATATCCAGTCGATGTCGTGTTCGTCGGTTCGTGCACCAATGGCCGCCTTTCCGATTTGCGCGCCGCTGCGGAGGTGTTGCGCGGCAACAAGGTGAAGCGTGGCGTGCGGATGCTTGTCGTGCCGGGCTCTGAAGCGGTGAAGAAACAAGCGGAGGCCGAGGGCCTGCATCAGGTGTTCAAGGACGCCGGTGCGGAGTGGCGCGAACCTGGCTGTTCTATGTGTATCGCCATGAACGGCGATTTCGTCGCGCCGGGTAAGCTCGCCATTTCGACATCTAATCGAAATTTTGAAGGCCGCCAGGGCAAAGGCGCCCGCACTATCCTCGCCAGTCCCGCCACGGCGGCGGCAAGTGCGATCGCCGGCGTGCTCACCGATCCGCGCATCTTCACGCAGCCACAGCAGGAGGCCAAGCGTGCCTGAACCGTTCAAGCAACTCGTCTCGCGCACCTATGTCATGAAGCAGGAAGCGATCGACACCGACCAGATCATCCCCGCGCGCTTCCTGACGACCACTTCGCGCGAGGGCCTCGGCAAGGCGGCGTTCTATGATTGGCGCTACGACGCCGACGGCAGGCCAAGGCCAGACGAGCCGCTCAACACGATTGACCCGAGCGAGCATCGCGTGCTGGTGGCGGGCGACAATTTCGGCTGCGGTTCGTCGCGTGAGCATGCGCCTTGGGCGCTCACCGATTATGGCTTTCGCGCCGTGATATCGACCACGATCGCCGACATCTTCACTTCGAACGCGTTGAAGAACGGGTTGCTGCCAATCACTGTCGATAAGGAAACGCACGCGCGGCTGATGGACGATCCAGGCGGGCGTGTGAGCATCGATCTGGAGAAGAGCGAACTCACCATCGGCAACAATCCGCCGATCAAGTTTCACGTTGAGCCGTTTGCGCGTCGCTGTCTGATCGAAGGCGTTGATCCGATGGGCTGGCTCATTGACCGCGTGCCGATGATCGAGACCTATGAGCGGGAGCGCGCCATATGAGCGCTTACAGCATCGTCCTGCTGCCAGGCGATGGCGTCGGCCCCGAGGTGACCGCGCAGGCGCGATTGGCGTTGGAGGCTGTCGGCAAACGCTTCGGCCATGATTTCACGTTCGCCTCACACCACATTGGCGGCATCGCTATCGATGAGACCGGCGAGCCGTTGCCAAGTGAGACTTTGGCTGCGTGCCGCGCGGCGGACGCGGTGTTCTTGGGCGCCGTGGGCGGACCGAAATGGGATTTGGCCCCCAAACGCCCGGAGCAAGGCTTGCTCGGCATTCGCAAGGCGCTCGGCCTCTATGCGAACATTCGCCCTACCCTCATGCACAAGTCCCTGCTGGATCACTCGCCGCTGAAGCGCGAGATCGTCGAGGGCGTGGACATGCTGGTGTTCCGCGAGCTCACTGGCGGCTCCTATTTCGGCGAGAAGACGCAGAGCGCGACCGAAGCCAGCGACCTCTGCGTTTACACTGTGGGCGAAATCGAACGCATTGCGCGCAAGGCCTTCGCGGCGGCGCGAACACGACGCAACAAGGTGAGCTCCGTCGATAAGGCCAATGTCATGGCGACCAGCCGGCTGTGGCGCGAGACGGTCATTCGGGTGCACCAGAGCGAATTCAAAGACGTCGAGCTCGAGCACGTGCTGATCGACGCGATGACGATGCATGTGCTGCGCAATCCGCGCGCCTATGACGTGATCGTCACCGAGAACATGTTCGGCGACATTCTGACCGATGAGCTGTCCGCCTTGGGCGGCTCGCTCGGTTTGGGGGCCTCGGCGTCGCTCGGCGATTCCGGGCCCGGGCTGTTCGAGCCCGTGCATGGGTCCGCTCCCGATATTGCCGGGCGCGACTTGGCCAATCCGATCGGCGCCGTGCTCTCGGCGGCGATGTTGCTCAGACATGGGTTGAGGCTGAACGGAGAGGCCGACGCGATCGACGCTGCGGTGGCGCGGGCGCTCGAGAGCGGTGCGCGGACGCGTGACCTCGGTGGTGAACTTAGCTGCACGCAGATGGGCGCGGCCATCCTCGCGCACCTCTAGCGAACGGATAGGCGAACGCAGCGAAGTGTGCTTTCTGTCAGCCAGGAGGCCGACATGCACTCGCGCACGCCTTGGACCACGTTCGCCCTGATCGGAGTGATCTTCGCGCTGGGCGCCTGCTCGACGGCAATGCGCGATTTCTTCCGCGGATACGCCGAAGGCCACGCAACCGCGCTCGAGACATACGACATGGAATCGTTGACGCCAGCGCAGCGCGGGGCGGTGATTTTCGCGGTCAGCGATTTTGGCGCACTGAACACGGATACGTTGGAAACGCACGCCGTGCCCTGGCGTTTGGCGGCGACGGCGTTGGTGCTGCGCGATGTCGCGCTGAATGGCGGCGAGGTTTCGGCCGCACGCATTCGCCCGATCATGACACGGTTCGGCTTTCTCTACCCCGAGACAATCGGCAATTGGCCCGATGGCGCGCCGCAGCCCGCGCACACGCTGGAGGCGCCGCACGGGCTTTCGCTTGGCCTCGTTCGACGCGACCTGCCGCCCGTGGAGCTGACGGCAGCCAATCTTGCCTGCTCGTCCTGCCATGCGGGGCATACGTTTGACGCGGACGGCCTGCCGCGCACTGACGTGGCTTGGCTCGGGGCGCCCAACACATCGCTCGATCTCGAGCTCTACGTGCGTGAGGTCTACGCAGCGTTCAAGGCGGCGCGTGGCGATGAGGAACACTTGATCGCCGCCATGCGCACGCTGTTTCCGGACACCAGCGACGCCGAGGTCAGCACCATCCGCAGCTTCGTGATGCCGCGGCTCCAGGCGCGCATGGATGCGCTCGAAGCGAGCGGTGATCGCGCACTGCCGTTCGTGAATGGCGCGCCGGGACTGACGAACGGCGTTGCGGCGTTGCGGATGCAGTTCGGCTTGCTGGACGCCGATGCTTATGAAACGGCGCGCGGGTTTACCTCGATTCCTGACCTTGGCGCACGCGGCTTCCGCTCATCGCTGCTCTATGATGGCGCCTACGCGCCAACCGCCGGCGCGCCCGATCGCGCAATTGCACGTGCGGACATCAGCGACGCACATGTAAGCGAGCTGGCGGCGGTGACGGCCTTTTTCACCGTACCGAGCATGGGCGTGCATCCGGATCGCGCGGCGGCTTATATCGATGAGGCGCAGCATGTTTTCGCCTTCCTGCGCGATTATCAGGCGCCGCGCTTTCCAGGTCGCGTCGATGCGCGCTTGGCGGCACAAGGGCGTGGCATTTACGCGGCGAACTGTGCATCGTGCCACGGCGCCTATGACGAGAGCTTGGAGAATCCCGCGCTGGTGTCGTTTCCGAACTGGGTCGGGCCGTATGACACCGATCCGGGGCGTTGGCAGGTGTTTGACGCGGCCGCAGCGGATGCCGTGACGCGCTCTGCGTATGGCGACCGCATGATAGCGCGATCCACCGGCGGCTACGCGGCGCCCTTGCTCGAGGGGCTATGGCTGAGCGCGCCCTATTTGCACAATGGCTCGGTGCCGACGCTTTGGCATTTGATGCATCCGAACGAACGACCCGCGCGGTTCCAAGTTGGGGGGCATCGTTTGGATTATGCGCGCGTGGGGATCGCGGGCGAACGCAATGCGGATGGCGACTATCTGTACCCACAGGGCTATCAGCCTTGGTCCACGCCCAGTCTAATCGACACACGCACGCGGGGCTTCTCGAACCAGGGCCACGGGCGGGAATTTGAGGCGCTGAGCGAGACGCAGAAGCGCGCGCTGCTGGAATATCTCAAGCTGCTTTGACGATCAGCTCATCGACCGGTAATCGCGCGCGCGGCGGTTGATTCCAGCCTTGCGGACGACGGCCGATACGGAACGCGGTGACGAGCTTGCGGTCGGCGCCGATGGCGTTCTCGCGCAGCAGGCCTTGTGCAACGCGCGGCACGTCGGCGAGCACGGACATCGGGCAAAGCGCGAGCCCTGCCCGCTCGACCTCCAGCCAAACGCGATAGAAGCGCCGGCCGGTTTCGAACTCCGTTTCCTCCACCGGGCGATGGAAGAGCGCGACGCCCGCCGCACTACGCACTTTGCCGCTTTCGGAGATCAGCGGCTCGGCGAGGCCGACGGAATCGAGCAAGGGAAATGCCTTGGGGCCGAGCACAACGCCCGCGCCCAACGCTTCGATGGGCGACAGCGCCATGTGGGCCGCGTTGAGACCGTCGCGTTCGTAGCGCGGGTGTTTCGGCGAGAGGCGCATCCATGAGAGCAGTTCAGCGCGATAGGCCGGCGCCCGGAGCACCTCCATGCTCGCGTCGTCAAATACCCGCGCGATGTGTTGCAGAGCGTCGGGGCCCTCGACAATGTGGAGGTCCGGGCAGGCTTCCGATATCTGGGCGAGCGCTGCGTGGTCGACGTCGTTTGGCTTGGCGAAAGCGCCGCGATAGCTGGCGCGGGTGCGCGTGATAGGCTCAAACGCGTCGCTAACACCGCCAGTGGCGATACGGACGCAAATCGTTTCGCGCAGATCGCCATCACCTTTGAGCTTTTGCACTTCCCCGCCAAGGCCGCGCGCGGCGAGTGCCAGCATCAGCCCTTCGAAAGCGGCGCCAAGGCTCTTTTGATTGTCCTTGCCCTCCGGATCGCCGACCAAAAGGCGCCGGCTTGTGTCTTCGAGCAACGTGATGGTGCGTTCGTCGTCGAAACGAAAGCGCGTGGGTTGGATGTTGTGCACGGAGGGCGCGCGATTGGCGGCCTCGATCAGCGCGGTCAAATCGACGTTCATGTCAGCGCTTTGCGGAAAAGGTGGAGGCTATGCAAGCGCGTGGCGCCGAGCTTTTCCACTTGGCGGAGGCTGGCCGCGTTGACGTCCGCGACCCAGGTGATGCCGAGCTTTTCATAACCGGCGGCACGCAGATTCGTGAGCACGCGATAGAGCATGGCGCTGTTGAGTCCACGACCTTGGTGGGTTCTCGCGGTCGAATAATAGATGATCACGGCGCGCTTGCGGTTGAAGCGCTGCTTGATGAATTCAATTGGTGCGTTCCAACCATATGCGCCGCGCACCGCCCTCATGAACGGGTTTAGGTCCGGGATGCAGACGACAACGCCCGCCGCCTGCCCGTTCGCGCGCACGCAGCATGAAATGCGGGGATCGAGGATCCACATCATCTCCTTCGCATGGAATTCGTATTCCTCGCGCGTGAGCGGCACGAACATCGGGTTCTTGGCGAAGCCGTCGTTCAGAGCGTTGCGCGCGTCCTCAAGGCGCGCGGCGAAATTGCGGCGATCAATGCGGGTCCATTCGTAGGCGGGATCGATGAGCGCGGCGCGGGCCTTGTCGGTGAGCAGTGCCTCCGGATTGGCGCTGGTGAGATCAATCTCCCAGGTACTGACCGGGAAGGTCGGCTCATACTTGTTGTGCTTCAACAGCGCCGCCACGTGGGGCGGTGCATAGACCATGTCGGTGTAGGGTTGCGCTGCGAAGCCCTCGGTGGTCACGCCAAGCTGCTGCATGGCGGTGAGATTGAAATTACCGGCGATCTCGTCGGCGCCCTGCGCGCGCCCGAACGCCTCGGCCGCGCCTAAGAGCGCGGTCGCGGCTTCAACATCGTCCGCGACATCAAAGAAACCGAAATAGGCGCGGTTGGTGTTGTGGCGCGTGTTGGACGCCTCGTGCATGTGGGCGCAGATGCGGCCAATGGCCTTGCCGTCGCGATGCGCGGTGAAAATGCGAAACGGATTGCCGGCTTTGAACAGCGGGTTCTTTTTGGCGTCGAAATAGCGATCAATGTCGCTCCACATCGGCGTGACGTAGAGCGAGTCTGCGCCGTAAGCGTTGAATGGCGCATCGAAGAAAGCGCGCTTATCGCCTTCACGCAGCTCAAGCACGGGCAGCCTGCCCGGCGAGCTTTGCCAAGAGTTGGAGTTGCAGATCGACGTCGGGGCCGGCGCCAACCCGCGGGAGATTGACGAAAAGAATACGGAGCGGTTCACGGGTCACGAGGATCGCGTGCGTGGCCTCCTGCTCGTCGAACAACACGCACAATTGCTCAAGCGCGCCGGCGCCCCACGCGCGCGCTTCGGCACCGCTGAGCACAGGGCCTTGGTCGAAGCCACGCAAGAGGGCCGCATGATCGTAGCCAGCGAGCGCGGCGCCTTCGAGTAGGCGTGCGCGCTGCAGTTCCGGCGCGTCGAGCATGCGGTCAAGGAAGGCGTCGAGATTGTCCGTTGGCGCCTCGGCGAAGGCGCGCCAGAACGACGAGCGGGAGCGCGCTTCGCGGAGTTCACGCACGTACTGGACGACACGGAACACGAGCACCAATGCCGCGATCAGCGCGAACCAAGTGAGCGCGGCCATCAGCGGCGGCGCACCGAATACAAAGATGAACACCGCAAACCCAAGCGCCGCCGCGAGCACGGCCCAGAACACCTCCTCCACCACGCTCAAGCCACCGCCGCCATGCGCGGTAACGCGGGCGACGGCGAGGATGAACACGAGCAAGCCGAGGCCGCCGGCGCGGATCGGCGAAACGCCAGCGCCAGCGAGGAAATCGGTCGCGCCAAGCGGCACCGCGATGATCAGCCCAACGAACAGCGCGCTGATCGCGTCGTTCTCACCGGCGGAGAGCGAAGCGCGGTCGCGCGCGGCGAGGAAAACGGCGAGGCTGATCAACGAGAGCGAAACGAAAGCCCCGAGTGCGTACGCGAAGAGCGGCGCGATACTGATGGGGCGCAGCACCGCCGCCAGCATAAAGATGGCCACGCCGATCGCGATGGCCTGTTTCAACCGAGATGGCGCATGGCGGCGGAGCAGGCCTTCGGCCAAGAACAGCGCGAACAGCGGCAACAGCGCCGCGATCGCTTCCTCGATGCGACGCAGTGCTTCGACCTCCAGCCACCAGCGCAACGCGCGCACGCCAACCAGCGCCATCAGCACTGTGAACAACGCGCCCAAGCGTTGATCCACCGGCGAGGCGCCGCGCGCACTGGTTTGGCCGAGCACGTAAGCGCCTGCGCCGATGAAGGCGAGCAGGTTGAGCGCGATGCTGGCGGCGGTGGTTTCCATCAAGACGCCGTCATCTTCGCCATGAACTGACGCACCAGCGCGCCCTTCAGCGCCGAGAGCGGCCAGGCCAATGGCTTCTCCACCCGCGCGGCATGCGGATTGAAGAAATAGCCGCGATGGTCGGCGCCGCCGGCGTGGCCCAGGATCAGGCGGATCGCCTCATAGGCCATCAGATTGCCGGTGGTGATGACCATGGGCGCGAAGGAAAAGCGCTTGCGCTTGCCCGCCGCAAGCTCGGCGGCGATGCCGAGATCGACGTATTTGTGCGTACTCGAATGCGTCAGCGCCCATTCGAGTTCTTTCATCAAGCAGGCTTGGCGATCGTCGTCGCTGATCGACTGCCAATCCTTGCCGACGGTCGGGTAGCCCATCCGCTCTTCCGGGCGCGGATCATCGGGGCGGACGACGTACACAGACGGCAGCGTGGCGGCATAGGCATCGATCACAGTCGCGCGTTTTTCGCGAGCGACGCGGTACATGCGCACACCGGCTTGGGCGTCGTCCGTGCCATTGACGATGATGGGATGGGCGGTCGCGAGCGCTTCGATCTGATCGAGCCATTCAGCGCCGAGCACCTTGAGTTTCGCTTCGGGATTGATGCGCGCCGCGGCCTCGGCGGCGACCTCCGCTTTGGAGCGGCCAGCCGTATCGGTGAAGGCAAAGACTTGGCGGTTGAGATTGGATATCTCGAAGGTGTCGATGTCGGCGATGGTGAAATTGCCGACCCCCGCGCGCAGCAAAGTCAGAAAGCACGCGCCGCCCATACCGCCGACACCGGGAATAAACACGTGCGCGGCGCGCAGCTTTTCCTGTTCTTCGGGCGTGACGAAGCCCAGATTGCGCGTCGTCATTTCGGCGTAGGTAAAAGCGTTCATGCGCGCACCTTAGCGGGGCGCAGCGAGCCCCAGGCTGTGTTGGCGTCAAACCAATGCAGGATGGGCAATATCAGCGATTGCAACGCCAAGAACGCGCCGCTGAGGATGACGCCGGGGAGTGATTCACGCGGCACCACGTCCCAGACATAGGCTTGCGCCGCGCTCATGTTCACTTGGCCGAGTTGCAGGAAATCATCGCCGCGCCTGTAGTCGAGCTCACGCGCGCAGGCCTCGTTGAAGGCGTCTTTGCGATGCTTGGGAGCGTCTTCGAACGTCTTTTTCAAATCATCCGAGCCGCCGGTATAGGCGTTGGTGATCACGAAACGGGCTTCATCGAAGCCAGCTTCGGGGCCGACGCCGAAGGCGTGGCGATGCGACGCCATGATCTGGCGTGCGAGCAGCACGTGTTCAAACGTCGGCTTGTCGCCGTTCGGCGTCGGATAGACCGAAGCAAAGCTTTCCGCGACCATGCCGAACACGGCGGGCACTTGCGTAACGTTCGACACCCAGACCGGCCGCCCGCCGCGCCGTAGAAAAAGTATGAAGCAGGTGAACCCGTAAAGCAGCCACGACATGCCGCGGTTGCGCGCGGCGGGATCGACCATGACGAGGCCGAGATGCAGCACATCGAGGGGGCGGCCGCGCAGGCTAACAGGCAACCAGGCAAGCGCGTTGAAGGCGATTGGCGCGTCGCTCTTGCGGTCGTAGAGCACCGTGATGACCGACGCCGCCAGGCGCGCGGGGTCGCCGCCAAGAACGCCATAGCTGAGATCGCCATCGGGTAAGGTGGCGCGCGCGATCGCGCGCACGTCCCTGAGCAGCGCCTCGAGCTGTTCTGGACTCATCCACAAGCCCGGGCGATCGACGACGCGGGTGCGGATGTCCGGCGCGGCGTTGAGTGTTAGGTCGAGATGCTCCTGGCCCAATGCCCGCAGCCACAACATCGCACGCCCTCCGCTCGCGGGCGGACCATCGCCGAAGCGCCGACTCGCGACAAGCGAAACGCACCCGCTTGGCGGTGTTCAAATACCACAATCAGCGCCCGTGCGGACGGCATTTTGTGCGCCCCGAGCGCTTGCGGCGACGGCGCTCGGGCTTTATGTCTCCGCCCCTTCATGCCGGCGCGGACGCGCCCGCGGTGGGGTAGCTCAGTTGGTTAGAGCGTGGGATTCATAACCCCAAGGTCGGGAGTTCAATTCTCCCCCCCACCACCAATCTCACCGCATTTCTGATCCGTGGTCGCGCGCAACCGCGCGAGCGTGAGGAAAGTGTCACAAAACCCCTGTAGGCCCGCCGCGCTTATGGGACTCGCAGAAATGAACAAAACTTGGCTGGTCGGATTCTTCGCCACCGCGGCGCTCGCAAGCTGCGCGGGCGGCGGCGCACCGCGCGTCCCGGCGCTGTACGCCCTCGCCGAAACCGCGCCGACGGCGCAATCCGACGCCAACACGGCGCTGATCTTGCCGCGCGGCAATGGCGGCGGCTTGATCCTGGGCTCAAGCGAAACGACAGGCGTTGAACTCTATTCGCTCGATGGGGCGCGTATTGACGCGATCGCATCGGGCGCGACGGTGAGCGTTGATGCGCGCTACGGCGCGCCAAGCGAGAACGCCTGGGTCGTCGCGACACTGGATGGCGCAACCAACCAATTGCGCTTGTTCGAACTCGACGCGGAAACCGGCGCGCACCGCGAGCGCACCGCCAGGGCGCTATCAATCGGATTCGCCGGTGAAAGTCTGTGCCTCTATCGCGACGCACGCGACCAAACGCTTTACGCATTCGCGCTCGGCGGCGCAGGCCAGATCGCACAATACATGATCGGCGCGCGCGACGGCGGCTTCGATGCAACGCTTGTGCGTGAATTGCGGGTTGCGTCCGAGGCGAGCTATTGCACCGCCGACGATGTCAGCGGGGATCTCTATGTCGCTGAACAGGGCGTGGGATTCTGGCGCTTTGACGCCGACCCCGAAGCGGAAGTCGTGCCGCACCTGATCGATGCGGTGCGCCTCGGCCGCATCACCGAGGAGGCAGGCGGCTTAGCCATTTATCGTGCCGGCGCGGCGAGCTATCTCGTTGGCTCCGACGCCTCGGCCAACCAATTCCACGTCTATGACCGCAACAATGACCATGCCTATGTCGGCAGCTTCACGCTGGGCGGCGGCGATGTCGATAGCGTTGAAGCAGCTGGCGGCCTGAACGCATCAAGTTTCGCCTTCTCGCCGCGCCTGCCCCAGGGCGCGCTGGTCGCGACCGACGACGAAAACGACGGCGGCGCCAATTATAAGCTCGTCTCATGGGCCGATATCGCCGATGCGCTTAATCTGACGACGGGCGCAGCCCAGGACCCGCGCACGCCGCCACAATCCGACATGCCGATCGTGCATCCGCTAGCGGAAACGACGCCAGTCGAAACCGACGGCGACAGCGCCGACGATCCGGCCATCTGGGTCGACCGCCATGATCCAACGCGCAGCATCATTATTGGCACGCAGAAGCAATCGGGACTCTACGTCTATGATTTGCAGGGCAATGTGCTGCAATTCCTGCCGGATGGCCGGATGAACAATGTCGATGTGCGCGACAATTTCCGTCTGGGCGATCAGACGGTCGCGCTGGTCGCCGCCAGCAATCGCACCACCGACGGCATCGCCCTCTATCGCGTTGATCCCGCCACGCGCCGGCTCATCGACGTGGCCGACGGCCTCCAGCCGACGGGATTTCTCGACCCCTACGGGCTTTGCATGTATCGCAGCGCCCGCTCGGGTGAAACCTACGTCTTCATCAATGGCGATGATGGCGACCTGCGCCAATACCGATTGAATGACAGCGGCAATGGCCGAGTGCGCGCGACACCGGTGCGGGACATTCCGTTCAACTCACAGACCGAAGGCTGCGTCGCGGACGACGAAACCGGCGTGCTCTATGTGGCGGAGGAGGATGTGGGCCTCTGGCGCATCAGCGCCGAGCCGGACGGCGGGGTCGCGCCGACCTCGGTCATCACAGTCGCGGCGCACGGCGCGCTGAAAGACGACCTCGAAGGCATCGGGCTGTACGACCTCGGCGACGGGCGCGGCTATCTGGTGCTTTCAAGCCAGGGCAACAATACTTACGCCGTGTTCCGCCGCGAGGGGAACAACGACTATGTCGGGTCGTTCGCGGTGCTTGCCGACGCGGCGCGCGGCATCGACGGCATCTCCGAAACCGACGGGCTCGAAGTGCTCAGCGCCAACCTTGGCGGGCCATATGCGGCCGGCATTTTCGTCGCCCAAGACGGGCGCAATATCGCGCCCCAGGAAAATCAGAACTTCAAATTGGTCCCGTGGTCGGCAATCGCCGGCGCGCTTAACTTGGAAACCCGCCCGTAAATCGCTCGGTCAAGGCCGGAGGGTCGATCCCGGCTCGCGCGTAAACTACCCTGTCGGCCTCGCTCCATTTGACGTGACGCAACGGCGCCGGGCCATGTTGTGCGACTTTCTTAGGCCGCCTTGCATGAACGTCTCCCCGTGCGCCCACGCGATTTTGTTATCTTCATCCTGATTTGTTTGGTCTGGGGCTTTAGCAACGTCCTCAGCAAGATCGTTATTGATCATTGGAGCGTCCCACCGCTCTTCTTTGCGGCGCTGCGCTTCTCGCTTGTGGCGCTCGTCACCCTGCCCTGGCTGTTGCCGATGCCGCGCCCGCATCTGCGCGTCGCTGCGATCGGACTGCTCTTGGGCGCCGGCAATTTCGCACTGCTGTTTCTGGGATTGCAGAGCGCGTCGCCTTCGGCCGTGGCCATCGTCATACAGATTGGCGTGCCGTTCACTACACTTCTTTCGATCTTCATTCTCGGCGAACGCATTCGCTGGCGACGCGGCCTTGGCATCGCGCTTACGTTGCTGGGGGTGCTCATTGTGTTGTGGTCGCCGCAGGGCATTGAGCTGTCGGCGGGACTTTGGTTCGTGATAGGCGCGGCGCTCGCCGGATCTCTCGGCGCAGTGCTGATGAAGCGCACCGAGAATGTCGCCCCGCTTCGGTTTCAGGCTTGGGTCGGATTGGTATCCTTTCTGCCGCTGGCGTGCGCGAGTGCCTTCTGGGAACAGGGCCAATGGGCCGCCGCCGCCGAAGCAGGCTGGCGCTTCGCCGCAGCCCTCCTCTTCTCCGCGATCGTCGTTTCCGTCGTGGCGCACTCGGCTTATTTTTGGATGATCAGCCGGTACGAAGCGAACCTGGTCGCTCCGCTTACGCTTCTGACGCCGTTGTCAACGATCGGATTCGGCGTCCTTCTAACGGGTGATGACATCAACCTGCGCATGGTCGCCGGCGCGGTGCTCGCGTTCATTGGCGTGCTTATCGTCGCGCTCCGCACCCGAAAGCCTGAGCCTCTGCCCTAATTGGGTCTCTTGGCGCCGAGGAGTCTAGGCCGCCGTATGGCGTCTGGCTGCGCCTTTCCATATGTAGCAACAATCACCGGCGTCTCTGGGTTCTGTATGCTCGATCAAACACTCATTCTGCCTTGCGGCGCGCGCCTCTCCAATCGGTTGGCCAAAGCGGCGATGACCGAAGGCCTTGCAGATCCGCTCGGACGCCCGACCGAAGCACTCGAACGGCTTTACCGGGTTTGGGGCGACGGCGGCGCAGGTCTGTTGCTGTCCGGCAATATCCAGATCGACCCCGACCATCTTGAGCGACCGGGCAACGTCATCATCGATCGCGAGCCGGACACGCCAATGCGCGAGGCGCTTTCACGTTGGGCCAAAGCGGCGACAAGCGGCGGCGCGCACTTCTGGGCGCAGATTTCTCATGCGGGTCGCCAGACAATGAAGGCGGTCAACCCTCACCCGAAGGCGCCCTCGTCCGTTAAACTTGGACTGCCCGGTGGGCAGTTTGGCGCGCCCACGGCGCTCACCGAGCCCGAGATCGAGACGCTCGTGAACAGATTTGCGAACGCGGCGCGGGTGTGCCGGGAGACCGGTTTTACCGGCGTGCAGATTCACGCAGCGCACGGGTACCTGATCTCCCAATTCCTGAGCCCCCGTTCCAACCTGCGCACGGATCATTGGGGCGGCGCGCTTGAAAACCGCGCACGCTTCCTGCTCGCGGTGATAGCGGCCACGCGCGCGGCCGTCGGCGCCGACTTTCCGATCTCGGTCAAACTCAACAGCGCCGACTTCCAGCGCGGCGGCTTCGCGTTTGCCGAAAGCCTGCAGGTTGCGCGCTGGCTGGAGCAAGCCGGCGTCGATCTGATAGAGATTTCTGGCGGCACCTATGAGCAACCGAAATTGCTGGGCATCGAGGGGCTGGAGCCGCCGGAGGCGCAGGCGAACGTCGCCGCTTCGACGCTCGCACGGGAAGCCTATTTCGTCGACTTCGCCAAGGCGATGAAGAGCGCGATCGCCATTCCGATCATGGCCACAGGCGGCTTTCGCACGCGCGCGGCCATGGTCGAAGCGCTTGAGGTGAATGCAGCCGACGTCATCGGTCTGGCTCGTCCGCTTTGCGTTCGTCCAGACGGCGCACACGCCCTCCTTCTCGGTGAGGCTCACTTGCCACGCGCAGAAGATGGACTGGCGCTGTTTCCCCCTTGGCTGTCGTTCTTGAACGGGCTCAAGGCTCTTCGAGCAGTCAACGGCTTTGCCGTGCAATATTGGTTCTACGCTCAGATCTATGCACTGGGGCGCACTGGAATTCCCGCGCTCACAATGAAGGTTGCGGATGCGGCGCGTGAAGTCGAGGCCACACAAAAGGCTTGGCTGCGCGATCGTCGGCGCGCGCTCGCGACATCCTCGGGATAGGGGCCTCGCGAGAGGCTTTCACCACCTCCTCGCACTCACGTGACAAGTACTGCCGCGCCCTGAAGGCGCCCCGCCCGCAGGTCGCTCAGAGCCTCATTGGCCTGCTCCAAACCATAGCGCGTCGTCTGCGTCTTGATGCGCACTTTGGGGGCAAGCGAGAGAAACTCATGCGCATCGCGGCGCGTCAGGTTGGCGACGGAAACGACTGCGCGCTCGCCCCACAAGATCTGATAGGGAAACGTCGGGATATCACTCATGTGAATTCCAGCGCAGACAACGCGCCCGCCCTTGCGCACCGCCTTGAGCGCCGCAGGCACAAGCGCGCCGACCGGCGCGTAAATGATCGCCGCATCGAGAGCCTCGGACGGCGCATCGTCTGAGCCGCCCACCCAGTCAGCGCCGAGTTCGCGCGCGAAGGTCTGACTGGCCTGATCCCCTTCCCGCGTGAACACTGACACGCGTCGCCCTTGCCACTTCGCCACTTGCGCAATGATGTGCGCCGCCGCGCCAAAGCCGTAGAGGCCGATCGAGCGCCCCTCGCCGGCCGCGACCAGCGAACGCCAGCCGATCAGGCCCGCGCACAGAAGCGGCGCGATGCCGCAATCGTCCCCGAGTTCCTCTGGCAAAGGGTAGGCGAATCGCGCGTCCACCAGAACGTGGGACGCGAAGCCGCCGTCGCGTGTGTAGCCCGTGAACGCCGGCGCGTCGCAGAGGTTTTCTCGATCGGCGACGCAATAAGGGCAGACCCCGCAAGCGCTGCCCAGCCATCCGACACCGACACGCTCGCCAACGCGCAGGCTCGCGACGCCATCGCCCAGTTGCTCCACCACGCCGACGATCTCATGTCCCGGGATGATCGGATGACGCTGGGGCGGCAGGTCGCCGTCAACGACGTGCAGATCGGTGCGGCACACGCCGCACGTTCGAATCTCGAGACGGACCTCTCCAGGCCCGGGCTCCAGATCTGGACGTTCCACCAATCGAAGTCGCTCACCCGGGTGATCCAGCTGCATCGCGCGCATGACGTCGTCCTGGTTAGAGATCGCGTTACAGACCGCGCTCGCCTAAGATTGGCTTTGACCCACATCAATGCTGATCCAAGCAAGAGTGGGTCGAGTGGAAGCCGTTGGGCCCGCCGCCGATGCCGTGTCAGGAGGCCGATATGAATACACGAAGCCATATTGAGACTGACGTCAACAGAATGGCCACCGCGGATGACGTGCGCCACACGCTTGGCGACATTGACGGCGTTCTGATCGCGGCCATCCTTTCCGTGAAGCCCACATTTCGGGAATTGACGGATGCGGCCATCTGGGCGCGCGGCGATGGCGATCTCATCGCACGCGAGCACCATGAACTCAGCGCCGGCGCCTTGGCCGTTGCAGAGATCATCACTCGCGACGAGGACGCGACGCCCGAAGAGCCTGGCTGAGAGACCCGCCCTAGAGACCGAACGGATAGATGTCGGGAGCGCCTGTCGGCGCAGAACCGGGAAGCGGCGTCACGGGCGTGGTTTGCTCGAACCATACGAGCGCATCGAATTGACGCGACAGATGGGCGTCAAAATAATGGCTCCAACGCTCGGTGTCGGGTCGATAGATCACGCCAATCGCGCGTTCGAGCCGACGGAGCGCCAGATGTTCGGCCAATTCGGGGTCGTCGCGCCAAGTGGTCAGGGAACGCGGTCGCCCGGCGTCACGGAAGACGCGTTCCCAAGAATCCGCGCGCGACGGCAGGATTTGTTTGATGCGCGGCGGCGCGCCCCAATCGTCGGCGGCCATCACTTCGCCGCGGTCGGTTGAAAAGCCAATCGCGACGGTGCGGTCACGATATTTCGCCCGCGCGAGCTGGCCGATATTGAACTCGCCGCTCTCGCCCATCGCCGTCGCGCCAGCGTCGCCGATATGGGAATTATGCGCCCACACGACGGCCTTGGCGTCCGGTCCGCGCAGCGCCAACAGCCGCTCCAGCGTATCGAACATGTGCCCATCGCGCAGGTTCCAGCTCTCGGTCGAGCCGCGGTACATCGCCCGATAATAATTCTCCGCCGCGCAGACGACCCGCGCATTCTGTTCCGCGTCGAAATAGGCTTCACCGTCGGCGCCCGCATAGGCGAGGCGCTCCTCCAACAGCGCCACCAATTGCTCCACCACGGCGTCCTCACAGGTGCGTCCGGTGCGCATGGCCATCGCGCCATAAGCCTGCGGACGCTCCAAATAGGGCGTGATGCAACCATAACGCCGCCGCGCGTCGCGCGCCCCTTCCGGGTCGACGCGATCGAGATAGGCGAGCACCTCTTCAACAGAGCGGTGGAGGCTGTACACATCGAGCCCACGCACCTCGACTCGCTCATCGTGTACGCGGCCCTCGTTCCATGCGCGCAATTCTCTCAGCAGGTCGGCGAATTCGGCGTTACGCCACATCCAGCGCGGAAAATTGACGAATGCGCTTCGCTCTCCCCAGCGCCCGTGCTCACGCACATAGCGGTCGAGTTCGGCCGCATCCGGCCAATCGCCTTCGATCGCCAGGATGCGAAAACCGTGCCGCCGCACAAGACGCAGCGTGATTGCGGCGCGCGCGCGATAGAATTCGGACGTGCCGTGAGTGGCTTCCCCGAGCAGCATTACGCGTGCGTCGGCAAACCGATCGAAGAAGGCCGCGAAACCGGCTCCATCGGAAAGATCAGGCAAATCCGCGGAATTCGCACGTACGAGTTCCGCAAGCGCGGCCTCCGGGGGTTTGAGCTTCGCTCCGACCACGGCCTAATCTCCGCAATGCGTCGTCGCCTCACCCGACGAGGCTAACAGCGCGATCACTTCATCGTCCTCGAGCTGATGAAAATCGCGATAGAAGAACCCGACAGCACCAAATCGGGCGGGGGTATCGAGGCACACCACATCGTCGGCAAGGGTCTTCAACTCAGCCGCCGTCTCCGGCGCAGCCACCGGCGCCGCGACGACGACCCGCTCTGGCGTGCGTCGCCGCACCGCGGCGATCGCCGCCTTCATGCTGGCGCCAGTGGCGACGCCGTCATCAACCAAAATCGCCGTTCTGCCCGCCGCCGAAACCGGCGCGCGGCCCGGCAGATATAACGCCCTTCGACGCTCGATTTCCCGCAGCTCCCGCGCCGCCACGCTCTCGATCTGCGGGCGGCTGACGCCGAGCGCGGCGATGATGTCTTCATTCAGAATAATGTCCGGCCGTTCACCATCGACGATGGATCCGACCGCGAGTTCTTCTTGTCCAGGGGCGCCGATCTTTCGCACCAGCAAGAGATCAAGCGGTGCGTTCAAGGCTTTGGCGATCTCCACCGCCACCGGCACGCCGCCCCGCGGCAGCGCATACACGACCGGGCTCTTGAACGATTGCGCGCTCAATTCCGCCGCCAGCGCGCGGCCCGCGGCGGCGCGGTCAGGAAAAGGAAGTTGGCGCATGGTGATCCTCGCCGATATGGGTGGCAAACCAATCCCCCGCCGCGTTCAGCCCCTCATCCAACGTCCCTGGTTCTTCGAACAGATGTCCCGCGCCTGGCACGATGACGAGCTTGGTCTCGCAATGCATGAGGCGCTGGGCCATGCGATTAAGCTGGATCACTTCGCGATCCTCACTACCGACCACAAGCAGAACGCCCGCCTCAACCTGTTCCAGCGCATCCCCAGCGAGATCCGGACGTCCGCCGCGCGACACAATGGCATCCACGTTCCCGGCATGCGCCGCCGCCGCCGCGATCGCCGCGCCCGCGCCGGTGCTCGCGCCAAATAGGCCGATGGGCAAAGCAGAGGTCCGCGCATCCGCGCGCGCCCACGCGATCGCTTCCCCAACCCGGCGCGCGAGCAGCGGGATGTCGAACACATTGCGCCGATCCGCGCTTTCAGCCGCCGTCAGCAAGTCGAAAAGCAGCGTTGCGAAACCCCGCTTACGCAATTGTTCTGCGGCGTAGATGTTGCGGGGACTTAACCGGCTCGACCCGCTGCCATGGGCGAAGATCACCAAACCCCGGGCGCGAGCTGGGATCACAAGCTGACCAGGCAACGACCTCGGCCCGATCGCAACGTCGGTGTCTATTTCATTCGCGGGCGCCACATGCATGTCTCCTGGCGTCGAGACGGCCCCAAAGGCGTGCTGGCACTCAGCGTGATAGTGTCAATCGATGCGCTGCCAGGAACCGATGTCGGAATTGCGGAAACGGCTGTTTATTATACTAAGCTAAATCCTCATACGCGGCTTGCGTTCAATCAATCGGCAGCGACCGCGCGTTCGTTTGGCGCGAACTCAAGTTACGGGCGTGACCACAAAGCCCGCACGAGGAAAATGCACAACGACGTCCCCCGCTCCGTCCGCTTGACGGCGCACTGCGATTTCTTGCGGCGACACGAAGACGATCTCGCCGGCGACGGGATTGCGTCCATAATCATCGGGCATCACCGTGACCGCCATGCCAGGCGCAAGTCCCTGCGCATCGTCGCCAATGGAGGTTCGCTGCGCCTCAGGCGTGGCGGCAGCGGCGATCTGGAACGCATCCTCCGCGCTGAGCCTTTCGGGCTTGCCGTGACCGAACGCCTTCATCCGCTCTTGCCACGCCAGCAGACGAGAATAGCCAGTGGTCAGTCTGGAAAAGGCGCGCGGCTCGCCGGAGGCCAAAAACCAGATATTGAGATAGGCGGCGAGGTCGGCGGCGGTCGCCTGTTTGCCGAACAAGAATGGGCCCGCTCCCGCCAGCTGAGTTTCCACCAAGTCCGCGTTGGCGCGCCATTGTCCGGCCATGACGGGCGCTGCGGCCTTGAGCGCCGCGACATCAAAGGGACGTCCTGATAGCGCTTCTCTATCCTTGATGAAGTCCTGCGGCACGTTCTCACCGCGCGCACCGAAAACGATGGCGACAGTTGCGCCAAACCAAGCGCGCTCGGCCCAGGTGCGCAAGGCCCACGCCGCGCCGGAGGCATTCGCCGAGGTCAAGGGCGAGTCGGGAAATCGCCTGTCGAGCTCGCGCAAGATGAGCCCGGTATCACAATAGAGATCGGCGCCGACCTGCAGCACCGGGATGCGGCGATAGCCACCGGTGAGCGGCGTGAGAAACGGTCTCGGCATGATGTTGGGCTGATCGACCTTGCGCCAGGACAAGCCTTTGAGACCCAGCGCCGTACGCACCATTTCAGCATAGGGCGAGGCCGCGTATTGGTGCAGGATCAGATCAGTCATGCAAAACCTTAGCGAGGCTAGGCGTTCACGCAAACGCCGCTGTCGGTCTTGTGCGCTAAATGATCTCCGCGCGGCCCTTGGTGATGAGTATTTCCTTGGGCGGGGGATGGCTCAGAAAATTGACCGGGCTAGCGGTCAGTCCGTAAGCGCCT
>NZ_DASVYD010000049.1:0-20406 GCF_036392335.1 Vitreimonas sp. | reverse complement strand
GTGCCCTCGCCGATGGTCGGCACCGCCTACCTCTCGCCGGAGCCCGGCGCTGCCACGTTCGTCAAAGTTGGCGATAGCGTCACCGCTGGTCAGACCTTGATGGTCGTCGAGGCGATGAAGACCTTCAATCCGATCCCGGCGCCGCGCGCGGGCAAGGTGGTCGCGATTCTCGTCGCCGACTCCCAGCCCGTCGAATACGGCGAGCCGCTGGTGATTTTGGAATGAGCGCGGCGCCGCGTAACTGCTCACCCGCTTGCGGGGGAGCTGTCAGCGCGCGTAGCGCGATGACTGAGGGGGGGCGGCGCCATGCTGGCCGGACTTTCCCCCTCCCCCTCGCTTCGCTCGGGACCTCCCCCGTGAACGGGGGAGGAGTTTTCCATGTTTGAAAAAGTCCTCATCGCGAACCGCGGCGAAATTGCTCTGCGCGTCCATCGCGCGTGCAAAGAGATGGGCATCGCCACGGTCGCGGTGCACTCCACCGCCGACGCGGACGCCATGCACGTGCGCCTCGCCGATGAGAGCGTGTGCATCGGCCCGCCGCCCGCCGGCAAATCGTATCTGCACATTCCGAGCATCATCGCCGCCGCCGAAATCACTGGCGCGCAAGCGATCCATCCGGGCTACGGCTTTCTTTCCGAGAACGCCAAGTTCGCCGAGATCGTCACCCAGCACGGCATGACCTTCATCGGCCCGACGGCCGAACACATCCGTCTGATGGGCGACAAGATCGCCGCCAAGCAAGCCGCGATCGACACCGGCATGCCCGTGGTGCCCGGCTCTGATGGCGGCATCGCCACCGAAGAAGACGCCAAGAAGTGGGGCAAAAAGATCGGCTATCCGGTGCTGATCAAGGCCGCTGCGGGCGGCGGCGGGCGCGGCATGAAGGTCGCGCGCACAGCTGACGACGTCGTTGAAGCCTTCTCCACCGCACGCGCCGAGGCCAAAGCCGCGTTCGGCAATGACGAAGTCTATATGGAGAAATATCTCACCAAGCCGCGCCACATCGAAATTCAAGTCGTCGCCGACAGCCACGGCAACGTCATCCATCTGGGTGAGCGCGATTGCTCGCTGCAACGCCGCCACCAGAAAGTGCTCGAAGAAGCGCCGTCTCCCGCCCTGAACGCGGACGAACGCGCGCGCATCGGCAAGATCACGGCGGATGCGATCGAGAAGCTCGGCTATCTCGGCGTCGGCACCGTGGAGTATCTCTACGAAGACGGCGAATTCTATTTCATCGAAATGAACACGCGCCTGCAGGTTGAGCATCCGGTCACCGAGATGATCACCGGCATCGATCTCGTGCGCGAACAGATCCGCATCGCCGACGGCGCGCCGCTTTCGGTGAAGCAGAAGGACGTGAAGTTCAACGGCCACGCCATCGAGTGCCGCGTCAACGCAGAGAACCCACGCACCTTTGCGCCATCGCCTGGCAAGATCACCGGCTATCACCCGCCGGGTGGCTTGGGCGTGCGGCTCGATAGCGCGATCTATGCCGGCTATTCGATCCCGCCGAATTATGACTCGCTCATCGGCAAGCTGATCGTCCACGGCCGCGATCGCTCCGAGTGCCTGATGCGCTTGAAGCGCGCGTTGAACGAGATGGTGATCACCGGCGTCGACACCACGCTGCCGCTCTTCCGCGACCTCGTGAACGAGCCCGACGTGATCAATGGCGAATATTCGATCCACTGGCTCGAACAGAATCTGAAAGCGAAGACCGAAGCCGGAGTCTGATCATGCGGGCGTTGCTTGTTGCGTTTTGCCTGGGGCTCGCCGCCTGCTCCGAGCGCGAACAGCCACAACCGCCCACTACCGGCGCGTACGAACAAACCGCCAGCTACGCGCTTGCCTGCGCCACCACCGACGAGCGTTGCATGGCGCGCTCCGCGCTGAATGACGCAATCGGGCGGGCGCTGAACCAGCCCGTAAACATGAACTTGGAAACGTTCGAAAGGAGCGGCGACTTCGCGTGGGTCGTTGCGCACCCACGTTTGGGCGATGGGACGGCCGTCGATTGGACGATCACGCCCTACGCTGCGCAGGCGCGCGAGGGCGCGCTCGACGCTGACGGCGTGACGTACGCGCTCCTTATCAAACGAGAAAACAACCGTTGGAGTGTGCTCGAGTTCGCAATCGGCCCAACCGACGTGGCTTGGCTTGACTGGCCCGAGCGGCACGGTGCGCCGCCTGAATTGATGGGCCTGCCGCCCACCTAGCGGTTAATGGGCGCCGCGCTTGCAGATCGGCCCTCAAATCTTAAGGGCTGATTATCCATGGCACAGAACAACGCCGCCTTGTGGGCGCTTTTGATCGCGCTCGCCTTCCTGGCGCTCGCACTCGCGGCTTAATCCCGTTTCCAGGCGCGCCGGGGTTTGGCATCCTGGCGCGCGTGAAACCATTCACCACCGACGATCTGCTGGCGTGCTATCGGCGCGGCGTCTTTCCGATGGCGGAAAGCCGCGACGACGACGGCTTTTTCATCGTCGACCCCGAATGGCGCTGCATCTTTCCGTTAGACAACTTCCACGTGCCGCGCCGCCTCGCGCGCACGCTGCGCGGCGACCATTTCCGCTTCAGCATCGACCGTGACTTCGCCGCCGTGATCGACGGCTGCGCGGCCCCCGGCCCCGATCGTGAAGACACTTGGATCAACCCGGACATCCGCGCGCTCTATCTCGACCTCCACCGCAAGGGCGTGGCCCACAGCGTAGAGGCGCGCATCGAGGGCGAATTGGTCGGCGGGCTCTATGGCGTGGCGATCGGCGGGGCGTTCTTTGGCGAGAGCATGTTCTCGCGCGCCACGGACGCCAGCAAAGCTGCCTTGGTCCACCTCGCCGCGAGGCTGCGCTTTGGCGGCTTCAAATTGCTCGACGCCCAATTCATCACGCCGCATCTGGCGCAATTCGGCGCGCAGACATTGCCGCGCAGGATCTTTCAGGGATTGCTCAGCGTGGCGCTGGAGACGAAGGCGGATTTTCGCGCATTACCCGAGGACACATCCGGCGCAACGCTGGTCTCTATCCTCACAGCACGCTAGCGTCACCGCTTGAGGGGGACGCCATGAACGATCTGCGGGCAGCACAAGCCGACATGCGGCGCGGCTATTTGAGCGGCGCGGGCGGAATTCTAGCGTCGTCGTTGGCTTGGGCCGCCGCCGCCGCCACAGCCCTCTTGGTTTCCCCAGAGCAATCGGTTTGGGTGCTTTTCATCGGCGGCATGCTGATCCATCCGGTCGGGATCGTGATCTGCAAGCTGTTCGGCGCAAGCGGCGGACATGACAAAGCAAACCCGCTTGGCGGATTGGCCGCAGCGACAACCTTCTGGCTGATCTTCAGCCTGCCGCTGGTTTACGTGGCGCATCTCCAACGCATGGACTGGTTCTTCCCAGCCATGCTGCTGGTCATCGGCGGGCGCTATCTCACCTTCGCGGCCATCTACGGCATGCGCTTCTATTGGGCGCTTGGGCTCACACTGGCCGGCGCTGCGATGGCGCTCATCTTCCTCAAGGCGAACGCGCAAGTGGGCGCGATCGCAGGCAGCGCCATTGAGCTTGCCTTTGCGATCGCCGCCTTCGTGCTGCACGCGCGCTGGCGAAAAGCGCAGACGGCAACCTAACGGGAAATCCGCTCCAGCCCGCCCATGTACGGCACCAGCGCTTTCGGCACGGTGATCGAGCCGTCGGCGTTCTGGTAATTCTCCAGCACCGCCACAAGCGTACGCCCCACGGCCAGGCCTGAGCCGTTCAGCGTGTGCACGAATTCCGTGCGGCCTTCCTTGTTGCGGAAGCGCGCATTCATGCGGCGGGCTTGGAAGTCGCCGCAATTCGAGCACGAGCTGATCTCGCGATACTTGCCCTGGCTCGGCAGCCAGACTTCGAGATCGTAGGTCTTCTTCGCGCTGAACCCCATGTCGCCCGAGCACAGCAGCATCGTGCGGAACGGCAGCTCGAGCGCCTTCAGGATGTCCTCCGCGCAGCGCACCATGTGCTCGTGCTCGTCATGGCTCTGCTCCGGCGTCGCGATCGTCACGAGTTCGACTTTGCGGAATTGGTGCATGCGGATCATGCCGCGCGTATCGCGCCCGGCCGCCCCCGCTTCGGCGCGGAAGCACGGCGTGTCCGCCGTCATGCGCGTGGGCAGCGCGTCTTCAGCGAGGATTTGTTCACGCACCAGATTGGTCAGCGCGACTTCCGAGGTTGGGATCAGCCAGAAATCCTCGCGCGTCGGCGCGACTTCCAGCAGCTCCTTCATCACCTCCGTGGGCTTGGCTTGGCCGCCACGCTTGGCGAATTCCTCGTCGAAGCGATCGAGCGCTTCGAACAACAATTCCTCGCGGCTCACCGTGCGCGCCGCTGTGAATTGATCGTCGACAAATTTCGGCAATTGACCGGTGCCGAACATCACGTGGTCTTTCACCAGCAGCGGCGGCGCCACTTCGGTAAAGCCATTCTGCGTCGAGTGCTTGTCGAGCATGAACGCCGCCAGCGCGCGTTCAAGCCGCGCGAGTTGGCCTTTCAGCGCCACGAAGCGCGCGCCCGAGAGACGCGCAGCCGCTTCGAAATCCATCATGCCGAGGTTCTCGCCCAGCGTGACGTGATCGGCGGTGAGATCGAGGGCCGGCGGCTCCGCGCCATCCGTCTTGTACCAACGACGCACTTCGACATTGCCGTGCTCGTCGGCGCCATCCGGCACTTGGGGGTCTGGCAGGTTCGGCAGCGAGGCCAAGAGATCGTCGCGCTGCTTCGAGAGCTTGGCCTCTTCCGCGCTGGTTTCCTCGATGCGCTGCTTCAGCGCCGCGACTTGCGTCATCAGCCGCTCGGCTTCCGCCTCGTTCTTTTGCGCCTTGGCCTGACCAATCGCCTTGGACGACGCGTTGCGTTGCGCTTCCGCCTCCTGCTTGGCCGTGGAGGCCGTGCGCAGCCTGGCGTCGATGTCGATGATCTTCTGCGCTTGTGGCGCGAGGCCCCGACGCGCCCAGGCGGCGTCGTAAAGAGCGGCGTTTTCGCGAATGGCTCGAATATCGTGCATAGTGCGGTTCGCTTAGCCGAACCGCGACGCGAGCGCTACGGGGCCGGCGGCGCAACCGCCATGCCGGCCTCTTCCTTCGCGCGGGTCCGCTCCATGGCGGCGACGATCCAGATCGAGATTTCGTAGAGCAGGTACACCGGCACGGCCATGACGAACATCGAGATGACGTCGTTAGGGGTAACCAGGGCCGAGAAGGCGGCGATGCCGACAATGGCGTAGCGGCGGCCCTGCTGCAGCAGCCTGGTCGACACGATGCCAACCTTGCCCAGCAGCGACAGCACGACCGGCAACTGGAACATGAGCCCGAACGCCAGCACCAGCGTGGTGACCAGGCCCATATATTCCTCGACCTTTGGCAGATACGTCACCCGCACCGGGCCGTCGGTCACTTCCTGCGTCAGCGCGAAATTCAGCGCGAACGGCATGGCGACGTAAAACACGAACGCAGCGCCCAGCGTGAACATGACGGGCGCTGCGATCATGAACGGCGCAACGGCCATGCGCTCGCGCTTGTAGAGGCCCGGAGCAATGAAGGCATAGACCTGCCAAGCGACGATTGGGAAGGCGAGCACGATGCCGCCGAACAGCGCGATCTGCATCTTCACCGAGAAGAAGCCGAACGCGCCGGTATTGATCAGTTCGATCGCCTCGCCGGCGCGTTCCGGGTGCGCCACCGCCATCGCCGTTTGGAACGGCTGCGCGAGGAACATGAAAAGCGGATCGACGAAGATGAAACAGACAATGAAGCCGACAACGACGGCGGCGATCGAGCGTACCAGCCGATCACGCAGCTCCATCAAATGATCCATCAAAGGCGCGCGGGACGCCTCGATTTCATCGTCGTCAGGAGCGGCGGCGGTCACGGCGCACTCCGCGCGATTGGCGCTGGCTCGATTTCCTCGGCGATTGGCGCAGGCGCTTCGTCGCTCGCGTTATTCGCTGCCTCCGGCGCGGCGGCGCTATCGATAGGCGCAGCGCTCGGCCCGCGCCCCGGCGACGCCGGCGTTGTCGGCGCTTCGAGTTGCTTCGGCCGCGACGAGACGCCAGCGTAGTCTTCCAGCGTCGGCAATGGCTTGGTCAGTTCGCGATTGATCTCTTGCAGCGAGGTGGTGCGGCGCAGCGCATC
The DNA here is from genome assembly GCF_036392335.1 of Vitreimonas sp. Taxonomy (NCBI): domain Bacteria; kingdom Pseudomonadati; phylum Pseudomonadota; class Alphaproteobacteria; order Hyphomonadales; family Hyphomonadaceae; genus Vitreimonas; species Vitreimonas sp. The sequence goes on along the minus strand of NZ_DASVYD010000049.1, from coordinate 14,253 downwards.
GACTTCGCGCTTCAGTTCATCCAGCTCGGCCTGGCGGGCCAATTCATCGAAGCCGGTGCGAAATTCCTGCGCCATGCCCCGCAACTTCGCGGTCCAGCGGCCGATCTTGCGGAACAGCAACGGCAAATCCTTCGGACCCACGACCACAAGGGCGAGGATGCCGAGAATAATGATCTCGTTGAAGCCGAGGCTCGGAAGCATGGACCCGCTATCCCGCTGCGCTTATTGCGCGCGGTCGGAATTCTGGTCGCGGACTTGGGCCGGCGGCGCTTCCGGGTTCGTCGGCGTTTGCTCGGGCTCAGTCAGGCCCTTGCGGAAGCCTTTGATGCCCTTGCCCAGATCTTCCATCAGACCCGAGATGCGGCCCGGACGGCTGAACAGCAGGAACGCCAACCCCAGCACGATCAGGAGCGGAATCAGCCCTGGCATATGCATTTGAATTCACTCCAATTCAGCGGGCGGGCGCGACGGCGCTTATTCGCCCTCTTCCATATGATCCACGAAAAAGCTTGCCGCGTCCTCACCTTCCGACAGCGGCTCTTCGTCCGGGGCGATTTCGTCGCTCGGACGCGGCACGTCAATGATCGACGCGGCCCGCGGATCAAGCAGACCGAGACTTTTGAGATCGTCCTTGCCCGGTAGAGCGTCAAGGGAAGCTAGGCCGAAATGACCGAGGAATGCGTCCGTCGTCCCAAAGGTCAGCGGCCGGCCGGGGGTGCGACGGCGGCCGCGGGGTCGAATCCAGCCGATTTCCAGGAGCAATTCCATGGAACCGCGCGACAGGCTCACGCCTCGAATTTCCTCGATTTCCGCCCGCGTCACCGGCTGGTGGTATGCAATAACCGCCAACGTCTCCATGGCCGCCTTGGGCAGCCGTTTAGGGGCTTCGCGGGTTTCGGTGAAGAGACCCGCCAGATCGGGCGCGGATTGGAACCGCCAGCCGGCCCCGGTCTCTACCAGCTGCACGCCGCGCTCGGCGTAATCGGCCTTCAGCTTCATCAGCACGGCGGCGACATCGACCGCCGGTCCAAGCCTTTCGCCCAATTCCTTGGCCGGGATCGGCTCGCCGCCGGCGAACAGCAGCGCCTCGGCGGCGCGCATAGCGTCTCGCGATGGTTCCGCACGCAGGCGCTCGCCGCCCTCAACGAAGGCGTCCTCGATCCGGCGCATCGCGTCGGCGAGCGGGGGATCGGTCTCAGCGCTCACGGCCGTCTTCCTGCACCGGCTTGGCGCGCACGAACAGCGGCGCGAACGCTTCCGCTTGTCGCAGCTCCATACGGCCCTCGCGGGCGAATTCGAGCGCCGCACCGAAGGTGGAGGCGATATAGCTCTCGCGCGGCGGCGCGTCGGGGCTGCTCTCCTCGCCCGCCGGCGTCACCGCTTCAATCGCCGTCCATTGCTCAAGCTTCACCAAAGCCTGCTCAAGCTTCTTGCGCGCCGTTTCCAGCGGATAGGCGCGGCGAACAAAGGTTTTGAACGCGCGCTTGCGCACGCTCTTAGAACGCTCGGCGCAATAGGCGTTGAGCAGCTCATACAAATCCGCGCGCCACGTCGTCGTCTTGGTCAGCACCGTGGTTTGCGGCTGGCCGTTCAAGAACACGTCGCGACCGAGCTGCGGCAGATCTTCAAGTTTCTTGGCCGCCATGCGCGCGGCAGCGAGGTTCATCAGCTTCTGCCGCAGCGCCTCTTCCATCTGCTGCGGATCGGGTTCGTCGGCCGGCAATTGCGGCTTCGGGATCAGCAGGCGCGATTTGAGCAACGCCAGCCACGCCGCCATCACCAGATAATCGCCGGCGATTTCCATGTTGTGGGCGCGCGCTTCGGCGATGAAGGCGAGATATTGATCGGCGATCTCGGCGATCGAGACTTTCGCGATGTCGACCTTCTTGGCGCGCGCGAGTTCCAACAGCGCATGCAACGGCCCCTCGAATGCATCAAGCGCGACCACGAGCGCTTCGCGCCCCTCCGCCTCTTCGGCGGCGGCGAGATCGAACTCGAGTTGGTCTTCGTCGTTGCTCATAAAGGGGAACCGCTGGCGCGGCCTAATTGCTCACAAGCTGCTTGTAGCGCGCCCAGCCGGCCTCGGCATCGAATTCGTCAGCGGGGCGTTTGCCGAAGGCCTCCACCGCCCGCGCCCGCACCAGCGAGAGCCCGTCAAGTGTGCGGCAGCCGGACGCGGTTTCCTGCATTTCCTTCAACACGCCGGAGCATTGCAGCACGACGTCGCAGCCCGCGCCCAAAGCCGCCTCGGCGCGTTCCTTTAGTCCGCCATTCAGCGCGTATTGAAGCGCCTTCATGTCGAGATCGTCGCTCATGAGCAGACCTTGGAAGCCGATGAGACCACGGATGATGGTGTCGATCACGGTCGGCGAACAGGTGGCTGGGCGATCCGCGTCCCAGGCATCGAACACGATATGCGCCGTCATGGCCGCTTCGGCGTCGGCAAGGGCAGCGAACGGGGCCACGTCACTGGCCAATTCCGCTTCGCTCGCGGAGACCCGCGGCAGCGCCAAGTGAGAATCCGCCGTCGCGCGACCATGTCCGGGCATGTGCTTGATGCAGCCGGCAACGCCGCCTGCGTGCAAGCCTTCCAACGCCGCGCGCGCCAGGGTCGCGACATTTTTCGGATCAGCGGAGAAGGCGCGATCGCCAACGATCTTGTCGCTGCCTTCGACCGGCACATCCAGAACGGGCGCGAAATCGGCGTCGACGCCCATGCTCTTCAACTCGCGCGCCATCAGGCGATGCCCAAGCCGGGTCGCTTCAAGCCCCGCGCTCGCATCGCGTTCAAACAGCTCGCCATAGCGCGCGGCCGGCGGCCATGTCGGCCATTCCGGCGGCTTCAGGCGTGCGACGCGGCCGCCTTCCTGATCGATCCAGACCAAAGCATCATGCCCTGCCGCTTCACGTAGGTCCGCGCACAGCACGCGCACTTGCTCACGGCTCACGCAGGCTTCCCGAAACAGGATGAAGCTCCACGGCCGCGCCTCGCGAAAAAACGCGCGCGTGTCCGCGTCGAGCTTAGGTTGGCGCAGACCAAGGGAGCACGCGAGCATGGACACGCTTTTAGCGGGTCGTCACGATGCAGTCCTGGCCCATTTGCCGGATGCGCTCGCAGAAACGGGACGCATTGGCGCGGTCGGCGAAATAGCCGGCGCGAATGCGGTGATAGACGCCGCGTTGCCCCAAGTCCGCCCGCTCCACGTCGAGCCGCGCGGAGGCAAACAATTGCGGCGCGCGCGACGCCAGCCGCGCCCAAGCTTGTTGCACCGCTTCTTCGGATTGCAGCGCGGCCAATTGCGCCACGTACGGGCCATTGGACACGAACGTCGGATCGGCCGCCAATTGCGGAGCGCCGCTTGGCGCCGCCTCCTCAGCGGGCGCGGCCACCTGTTCGGGGCCAGCGCGCGGCGTGGCTTCCGCCGTCTCGGTGCGGCCTTCGAGCGTATCGTTGAACGCGCCTTGTTCCACGCGATCCGGCGCATTCGCGGCTTCGGGCGGCGGCTGAATTTTGTAAGGCCCGCTCGGCGCGGAAATGCGCGGCACTTCCGGCTCGCTGTAGAGCTGCCAAAGAAAGCCGCCAAACGCGAGCGCGACGACGAGCATCAGAATATAGACCATGCCCGCGTGACGCGAATGGTCATCATAGGCGTGTCCGCGGGGGTCGTAACGAGAGTTCAAGGCCAAGCTCCGGAATCAGCGCGAGATTACCACGCCCCTACCTTCACCTGCGCTTAACGTGGCGCATTGCAGCCCTGCGGAATCCATAATTCCGCATGTGTTACGATTCTCTTCCCGCGAACTGCTCCCCCGTTCACGGGGGAGCTGTCGCGTAAGCGACTGAGGGGGCGAACGCGCGCCAACGGCTGACGGACTTGCCCCCTCCGGCTCGCTCCGCTCGCCACCTCCCCCGCACGCGGGTGAGGAATTAGCGTTCGAGACGGAACAGGCGCTTGTGTTCGTCGATCGCGAAGTCGTCGGTCATGCCGGCGATGTAGTCGCAGACGCGGCGCGCGGTGCGTGGACCGCGCGGGCCATCGCCGCCTTGCTGCCAGTCGGGCGGCAGAAGTTCCGGCTCGGCGATGAACAGATCGAACAGCTCTTTCAGGATGCGCTTGGCGTGGCTGCGCGAGCGATTGACCTTCCAATGCCGATACATGCGCGCCATCAGGAAACGCCGCAGCACCGCCTGGTTTTCGTTCATCTCGTCCGAGAACCCCACGAGCGGCTTGCCCGCCGCACGCACCTCTTCCACCGATTGCGGGTTGGCGGCGGCGATGCGATTGCCGGATTCCCAAACCAAATCGTCGATCCACACGCCGATCAGACGGCGGATGGTCTCGGCGCCGAGGCGATCATTGTCCAAACCCGGATGATCGCGTTCGACCGTCACCAGCACACGCTCAAACATCGGCACTTCGCGGCGTAGCTCTTCGATCGTGAAGAGCCCGGCGTGCAAACCGTCATCGATGTCATGATTGTTGTAAGCGATGTCGTCCGCGTGCGCGGCGACTTGCGCTTCAAGGCTTGGCCATGAATCGAGTTCAAGATCGTGCGTCGCGACATATTCTTGGATCGCGATCGGCAGATCCTTCAGCGTCGCGCCGTAACGGATGAGCGGCCCATTGTGTTTGACGACGCCTTCCAGCGTCTCCCAAGTCAGATTCAAGCCGTCGAAATTCGGATACTTGCGCTCAAGCTTAGTCAGCACGCGCAGCGTCTGCGCGTTGTGGTCGAAGCCTTGGTAATGCTCCATGCAGGCGTCGAGCACGTCCTCGCCCGTGTGCCCGAATGGCGGGTGACCAAGGTCGTGGGCGATGCCAAGGCACTCAGCCAAATCGTCATCCAGCCCCATCTGCCGCGCCACGGCGCGGGCGATCTGGGCCACTTCCAGCGAGTGCGTCAGCCGGGTGCGGTAATGGTCGCCCTCATGGGCCACAAACACCTGGGTCTTGCCCCGGAGCCGCCGGAAGGCGCTGGCGTGGACGATGCGGTCCCGATCGCGCTCGAATGGCGTCCGGGTGCGGCTTTCGGGTTCCGGGTGCAGCCGGCCTCGGGATTTGGCTGGGTCGGTCGCGTAAATCGCCCGACCGGGACGCACGTAAGCCTCCCCTGCCGGCTTGGCCGGTTTCGCCTTCTTGGCTGCAGCTGTTGGTTTCTGCCCGTCGGCCACGTGCCGGCTTCTCCTCTTGGCTCGGATGAGACCATATATGGGGCCGAGCAACTTGAGAAAGCGTCTCAGGAGATCGTTAACGCATGTCCAGTGTGGGCCTTACCGCCGCCGCCGCCGAGCGGATCAAAGCCGTGGTCGCCGCGGAGCCGGCGGGCGCTGGCCTGCGTGTGGCGGTCGAGGGCGGCGGCTGCTCGGGCTTCCAATATGAAATCGCCGTCGACAAGGCAGCCAAGGCCGACGACCTCATCATTGAGCGCGACGGCGCCAAGCTCTTCGTCGATCCTGTGTCGCTGCCCTTTCTGCTCGGCTCGGAAGTGGATTGGGTCGATGAGCTGATCGGCGCGGCGTTCAAAGTGAAGAACCCAAACGCCAAGACCAGCTGCGGCTGCGGCGTCAGCTTCTCGGTCTGACCATGTTCGGCCTCGGCGCTACAAAACTCGACCGGGGCCTCGACGCGTTCGAAAGACGCGAATGGAAACGCGCACGGCGCCTGCTCGAAGACGCGATGATCGACGAGGAGAGCGCGGCCGGCTTCTATCATCTGGGCGTGCTCTATTGGCGCGGGCTGGGCGGCGATGTCGACAAGCGCGCCTCCGCCGATTGTTTCGCGCGCGCCGCCGCAACCGGACACGCGGCCGCACAGACGGCCTATGGCATTGCGCTACGCTCCGGCGTTGGCGTCGAAAAGGACGATGAAGCGGCGCGCGCAAATTTCCGCGCCGCAGCCGGCGCCGGCGATTGCGAAGGCATGGTCCAACTCGCGACCATGTGCCCGCCCGACGAACATCGCCGCTGGCTCTTGCGCGCCTCCGAACTCGGCTACGCGCCGGCCATGCGCCACCTCTCCGATGCGCTGATGCGCCACGACCCGATCGAGGCGCTGTCGTGGCTTTACGCTGCGGTGGCCTTGTCGGCTGACGAAGCCGCGCGCAAGCGCGCAGGGGCGCTGGCGCGCGAGATGTCCGCTGCGGAAATTGACGCCGCCCAGAAAGCCGGTCGACAATACGCTAAAGACATCCAGCAGCGGGCGCGGGAAAGACGATGAATGTTGACGAAGCACTAAAAGCACGTGTCTCGATCCGCGCATTCAAGCCAGATTCCGTTTCCGAAGCGCAGGTGCGCGACATTCTCGATGTGGCGCGCTACGCGCCGTCGGGCGGCAATCTCCAACCTTGGAAAGTGATCGCGGTCGCGGGCGACGCGCGCCAAGAGGTGCTCGACATCGCCAAGGCGAACCTGCCTGGGCACATCGGTGAGCGCTTCATCTATCCGGCCGATCTTTGGGAGCCCTATCGCTCACGCCGCTTCAAGGTCGGCGAGGACATGTACGCGCTGCTCGGCGTGCCGCGCGACGACAAGATGGGCCGCCTCCAACAATTCGCCCGCAATTACGAGTTCTTCGGCGCCCCCGTCGGCCTCTTCATAATCATCGATGAGCGCATGGGCTACGGCCAATGGGCGCATCTGGGCATGTTCATGCAATCGATCGCGCTGGCCGCTGTCGAACGCGGCTTAGCGACATGCATGCAAGAAGCTTGGGCTACTTTACGCGCGCCGCTCAAAGCGCATTTCGGTTTGGAAGAACAAGAAATGATCTATTGCGCCATCGCCCTCGGCCATCCCGACATGAACGCACCCATCAACGCCCTCCGCAGCGACCGCGCGCCAGTCGATGAAATCGCGACGTTTAAAGGGTTCTAGCAGGCTACGCTCTGAATAAGGGCGCCAGCACGACCATCGCGCCGAGCGCGACGGGCAAGTACACGATGTGTGCGCCGGCCCACACAAGTCGCACCCCTTCGTTGAGTTCGGAGTTCAACCAGCCGGCCGCAGGCCCAATTACGGCGATGATTGGATACATCAACACCAAGAAGACCGTCAGGTAATAGAGAAGCGACGCGTTCTGAGCGGGCGCCATATCCAAAAGTGCGCCTACCAAGAAGCTTCCGAGCCAAAAGCTTGGGAGCGCGAAAACCGTCAACACCACGAGCACAAACACAGGCGCGCCGTTCTTGAAGCCGAGCGGACCACTACCACCCTCAATCATTCGGCGCTCCGCGTATTGCCGAGGATGCCGTCCTCAGCGAAATCCACGATCGCGAACACGAGGCCCATGATCAGCAGCCACGCGATCGGCGCGATCAGCATGGGCATGGCCAGATGGTGGCCTTCGCTATAGGCGCGCCACGCCGCGCTCGCGCCGACGAAGGCCACGATCGGATAAATCCAGCAGAGCAACTCCGCGATCAGCAGCGCCAGCGGCGAGCGCCAGCGCTGCCGCTCCTCCGGCGTCAGCAGCCGGACGGCGAGGCCCAGACTCGCCGCGCCCACAACGACATGGAACAGGGTGAAGGCCCAAAGGATTACGATCATGCCGCCCTTTTAGCATGGCGGTCGCCAAAAGGCTTTCCCTCGGAGCCAAAGAGGCGGAAAATATCAAGAGCGGGGGCTTGAGGAGTACAGCCATGAGCGCTCGCAAAGTCGGCGAACACGTCGAAATTCCACAGGACGAAGCCCGCGCCGGCGAAACCGGCCACCATGTCCGTTACATTCTGGCCGCCGGTGTGGCTCTTGTCGTTTTGGGCTTTGGCGCGCTCGCCCTGGGCTGGTTCGGTTGAGCTTGAGCCCGCGCGCGGGCATAAGCCTCGCGCATGGCACTGAAAATCGCGACCTGGAACGTCAACTCGATCCTCGCCCGCCTGCCGACGGCGATGAAGGTGTTCGAGGAAGTGAACGCCGACGTCTGGTGCTTGCAGGAAATCAAGTGCGAGGACCCGCGCTTCCCGCGCTTCGAACTGGAAGCGATGGGCTTCAACATCGAGACGTTCGGGCAAAAGAGCTATAACGGCGTCGCCATTCTCTCCAAGCACCGCATCGAAGAATTCATTCGCGGCGTGCCGGGTCTAAACCACGACCAAGCCCGCTACATCGAAGCCGTGATCGCAGCCCCCGATGGCCCGGTGCGCGTCGCATCAATTTACGCGCCTAATGGAAACCCTATCGGAACCGAGAAATTCACGCTCAAGCTTGAGTTCATGGCGGCGCTGCAAGCGCATGCGCGCGACCTCCTGAAAAGCGAAGAGCGCTTCGTGCTTGCCGGCGATTACAACGTCATTCCGCGCGACGTCGATTGCTGGGATCCGTCGGTCTGGACGGGCGATGCGCTGTTCCAACCCGAAACCCGCGCCGCCTACCGCGCACTGCAAAATCTCGGACTCACCGACGCGTTCATGGCTGTCGACGGCGGCGCCCACCGCTACACGTTTTGGGACTATCAAGCCGGCGCCTGGCAGAAGGACCATGGCATCCGCATCGACCATTTTCTGCTCTCGCCGCAGGCCGCCGACCGGCTCACCGGCGTCGAGATTTTCAAGAGGGCCCGTGGTCTGGAGAAAGCCAGCGACCACGTGCCGGTAATCGCCGCCTTCGATTAACGCGCAGCCCAACGTTCGGACCAGGCATGCAACCGCATCAGCTCCGCCGTGAGTTGCTTGCCCCAAGGCGTGTAGCCGTATCCCCCCTCCGTCAGTTCGACCAAGTCCATCTCGCGCAGTGTCTTGAGCCTTTGGTTCAATAGCGTCGGCGAGACATCGTCGCAGCGCTCGCGCAGCCCGCGGAAGGTCACGGCCCCCTCGCGCAACTCCCAGAGAATGCGCATCGTCCAACGCTGCCCGAGCAGGTCGAACAGCACCATGATCGGCCGCCCGGTGCTCGATCCACGCACACGCGTTTTCGCCTTCGCCATGGTCGCTCCTTGACGCTACCGGTTTTGTAGCATATTGCTACCCTTTATGTAGCATAGAGATCATCACCATGCACGTCCTCGCACCGCTTAAACCGCCATATTCTCGTGAAGCCGCCGAAATCTTGAGCGGCTATCCGCGGCAAGAGGGCTATCTCCTGACTCTTTTCCGCACCTTCGCCAACAGCACGCGCTTTCTCCGTAAGGGCGTCGTCAATCTGCTAGATAAGGAAAGCCCGCTGCCATTGCGGCAACGCGAGATCGTGATCCTTCGCACCACCGCCAAGCGCGATTGTGAATATGAATGGGGCGTGCATGTTGCGATCTTCGCGAGAGCCGCGGGCCTTACGGCGGACCAGATCGCCGCAACTCGGCTTGGCTCCGCCGACGCGCCATGCTGGCCAAGCAATGAAGGCCTCCTCATTGCGGTCGTCGACGAGCTTTGCACCGACGCCCGCATCGCCGACGCGACGCTGGCAAAGGTCCAAGCCACATGGACGCGCGAGCAACAATTGGAAATCTTGGCGCTAGTGGGGAACTATCACACCGTCAGCTTTGTTGCGAACACGGCGCGGCTTGCGCCTGAAGGCTTCGCCGCCCGCTTTCCGATCTAGAGGCGGAACCTGGCGCCCCGCTCAGCGGTTGCACGCGCATGACCACGCAATCAGTCTTTGAGCCCTTGGTCGCGCGTCTGCGTGCGCGTGATATCGCCGACACGTCCGACATCCGCCAACTGGCTGAATGGCTGGACTCGCGGTTTGAAATTCCGGGCACAAGACTCAGGTTCGGCTTCGACTCGATCATCGGCCTGATCCCCGGCATCGGCGATCTCGCGACGACGTTCCTCGGTGCCTACATCGTCCTCCGCGCCCGCGAACTCGGCGCGCCTCCGCTCATGCAAGCGCGCATGGTGCTAAATCTCGCGATTGATGCGCTCGTCGGCGCCATCCCGCTCCTTGGCGACATTTTCGACTTGGCGTTCAAATCGCACGTGCGCAATGTGCGTATGTTGCTGCGCCATCTGGACGAACAGCGCAGCGCTTAGCGCTCCGGCGGCGGCATCTCGTCCTCGCCCGGGTCGTCTTCCTCAGCCGCCGGGATCGCGTATCCGCCGCTCAGCCAACGGTTCAAATCGACGTCGGCGCAGCGCTTCGAGCAGAACGGCCGGTATTTTGGGTCCTGCGGCTTGCCGCAAATCGCGCACTTGCTCATAGCGCCCTCGCATCGATGCGCTCGCGCGGCGCGGGCGTTGAATCAATCGTCCAGCGCATGCCGATGCGGCCCGACAACTCGGTGCGCCAATCGATCTCACCGGCATCGAGCCAAGCTTTCACTTCTGGCGAGACGGTGCACGCGATCTGCCGTCCGCCTTGCACGCGCGCTTCGCGTTCGATCGCACGCAGCGCCATCAGCGCCACCGTTTCAACGCTCAAACGCCCATCTGGATCGCGCATCTGCTCATGCAGCGGCGTCCGTAATTGCGCGCGCGCCAGATCGAACACGCCAAACCGCGACAGCGCGCCGAATTGCACGCTCCAAGGATCGCCCGAGAACGCCGCGCGCACCGCCTCTTCCAATTGCTTATTGTGCGCTTTTGCCCGCAACGACACGAAATCAATCGCGATTACGCCGCCCAGCCCACGCAGCCTGATCTGCCGCGCGGCCTCATGCGCCGCGGCGATATTGAGATCGAGCGCGAACTTCTCAGGATCGCCGGAGCCCGCACGACCGCCGGCGTCCACATCAATCGCCACCAAAGCGGCGGTTGGCTCGATCGTCAGCACACCGCCGCCGGGGATCGGCGCGATCCGCGCCAACGCATCTTCGATCACCGCATCCAGCTTGCCACGCATCACCGGATCGGCGGGCTTGGCTAACACCAGCTCTTCATCCGCATCGTGGCGTCCGAGCAAATGCGGCGTGTCACCGTCGTGACCGACCTCCTGCAGATCAACGACCGGATTCTTGCTCCGCGCCGCCTCGCGCGAAACAGAAACAACCACGCCCTGTCCCTCGCGCAAAGCCACGCGCTCGCGCCGCATCCGCACTTTGCCGTCTTCGCCCAGCGGCAAGAAGCCAAACTGGTCGCGCAGCCCCAAATCCAAAAACGCGCCGCGCCGTCGCCGATCGATCTCCCGCACCCGCGCGCAATAGAGTTCGCCCCAACGCGCGCGGCGGCCTTCGTCGGTCTTGCGCGCGATACGCAGCGCAATCGGCTTGCCGTCGCGCACCAGGGCTTCGCGCGTTTCGCCGATCGCGGCGTCGATCCAAGTCTCAAGCGGCTCGCTCATCGCGCGCCCTCAAGCAACAGCGCGGTTTCGTAGAGCGGCAGGCCGACAACGGACGAATACGAGCCAATGATCGAAATGATGTAACGCGCCGCCAAGCCCTGCACGGCGTAACCGCCCGCCTTGCCGCGCCATTCGTCGCTGGCGATGTAGGAGTCGATCTCTTCGGCGGTAAGGCGTTTGAAAGCGACGCGGGTCTCCACCAATCGCGTCGCTATCTTCGGTCCATCGGCATCTTGCCGGCTTCGGTTTGCCGGCTGGAAGCCGGCGCTCCGAAGAGCCACACCTGTATAGACTCTGTGCGACCGCCCGGAGAGCAGCGCTAAGCACGCGCGCGCTTCGGCTTCCGTCTCGGCCTTCGGCAAAACCCGTCGCCCAACGGCGACAACTGTATCCGCCGCCAACACCAGCGCATCTTCCGCACGCGCGGCTTCAGCCTTGGACCGCGCGAGGCGCAGCGCGAGCAGACGGGGCGTCTCGCCCTCAAGCGGCGTTTCATCAATATCGGTTGAGATCACATCGTCCGGCGTGACGCCGATCTGCGCCAGCAGCGCCAGCCGGCGCGGACTCGCGCTGGCGAGCACAAGGCGCGTCATGTGCGCTTCGTCAGACCCAGGCGCTTGGCGATGATGTTGTCCACCATGCGCGGCGGCAGCAAACGCGGCAGCGTCGCATCCATGAACGGCTTGCGCAGGATCGCGTAGCGCACCTTCGGCTTCGGATCGCTGAGACAATGCCAGATCAGATCGCCCACGTCCGCCGGCGGCAAACCTTGCTTGCCTTGCGCAAGCATGTAATCGGCGACGCGTTCCACGGCCGGGGCGTAATCCGTGTTCGAGAAGCGCTTCAGATCTTCGCTTTCGGCCTTGTCCCAGATCGGCGTCGCAATGGCGCCCGGGCCGATGACGATGACGTCGATGCCGTAGAGCATCAACTCGCGGCGCAGCGACTGCGAATAGCCTTCAAGCGCAAACTTGGAAGCGGAATACGGGCCGACAAACGGCGAGCCGTTCCGCCCGCCGACGGACGAGATCATGACGATGCGGCCCGGCTTGCCGACGCGCTCCTTGTCCGCGCCCAGCAGATCGGCGAAAGCGCGCGTCACATTGTGCACGCCGAAAAGATTGATCTCGAACTGCCGGCGCAGCGCGTCTGTGTCGAGGTGTAGCAACGGCCCCGGCACGGCGATGCCGGCATTGTTCACCAAGCCATAAAGCCGCTTATCGCCAAGCGCCGCCGCGACTTGCGCGGCGCCGGCGCGCACGGCAGCCTCATCGGCCACGTCAAACAAAAGCGGCGTGACGGCCGCGCCAAACTCGCTGCGCAAGGATTCAGCGTCGGCTTCCTTGCGTACGCTCGCGAAAACATGCGCGCCTTCGCGCACGGCTTTCGCGACCGCCGCCCGGCCGATGCCGGTGGAGGCCCCAGTGACGACGATGGCGCGATCGAGCGAGTTCTGTGTCATTTGAACCTGTACGTGATGCGCCCCTTGGTCAGATCATAGGGCGTCATTTCGACAAGCACTTTGTCGCCGGCCAGCACGCGGATGCGGTTCTTGCGCATCTTGCCGGCGGTGTGGGCGATGATCTCGTGATCATTCTCAAGCTTCACCAGGAACGTCGCGTTGGGCAGCAGCTCAACCACGGTTCCCGCGAATTCCAATAATTCTTCCTTTGCCATTCTCTCTCCTGGGGCCCTTGCTGAATCGGGCCGGGCGCGCCGCCTTATAGGCGCTCGATGTTAGCCCGTCGACGGGCGGACGAACCGTGCCGCAATACGCTTATCAAGCGTGTCCCGCACCGCCCGGTACTCCATAAGCACTTGATCTCGCGATCCTTCCGCCAGGGATGGATCGAAGGTCGGCCAATATTCGGCGGCCAGCCCGAGCGCCGGGATCATATCCAACGCCCGGTGATGGGCCTCGGGGCTCAACGTAATGATCAGGTCAAATGGCCCCTCTTCGGCCTCCTCGAAAGCCTCAAGCCCCTTTGGCCGCAGCTTGGAGATGTCCCCGCCGCGTTCGTCCACGACGGACGCCGCCATCGCCGACACCTCCTCATGCGGCCGCACGCCCGCGCTATCGACCCGCACCAAGGGCCCAAAACGCAGCCGCATGAGTTCCGCCGCCATGGGCGAACGGATCGCGTTGTGGGTGCACATGAACAGCACCGACCCCGGCAGGGTCTCAGGCCCGGACATGCAGCGCGCAAACCAGCGTGAAGAGCCGTCGCCCGGTTTCCAGATCGATCTCGATCTTGCCCGCGAGCGCTTCCATGAGCGCCTCGCCAGCCTCGTTGTGCAGCCCGCGCCGGCCCATATCGATGGCCTCGATCTGGCTGGGCGCGGCCGTGCGGATCGCGTTGTTATAGCTGTCGCAGATCATCAGATAATCTTTGACCAGCTTGCGCATCACCTGCATCGGCAAATGGTGCAGCAGGACGCGTTCTCCCGCTTCGTCGCTGACGTCAAACGCGAGCCGCCCGTCCGATTGTCCGAGCATCAACAAGTACGGCCCACGGTCCTCGCCGGCGACCGCGAACGAATTGCTTTCTTTTAGGTCAAATAGCGCAATGCGCCGCTCGTGCTCGGCATTGGGACTAGCGGGCGCAAGCGAGGCTTCGTCCAAGACCACATCGGCGAGGCGGTTGCGCTCACTCATCTGCGTTCAGGCGCGTTCGTGATCGGGCCGGCGCGGCGTGGGCCAGACCGGACCAATATCCACCAGCACGGCGTCCAGACACTCGACTTGGACGGCGATCTCGCCGCCGCCAGCCAATAGGATGCGCACCGTGCCGGAAGGCGGCTCGGAATCGGCCTCAAAAGTCACCGACAGCACCGACGCCAATGCGTCGGAAATGTCCTGGCGCACGCGCTTGCTCTTCACGCCCATGACGCCGTCAAACGACAGCGCCGCGCGCACGCGCTCATACGGCCCGCGCTCGCCCGCGCTCTCCCAGCGAAAACGATTGATCATCGCCGTGAAACGGCGGGCCTTCTTGTCGACGCTGATCTCGCCGACGCGCACCAGCGCGTCTTGCACCGCCGCCCCG
>NZ_DASVYD010000048.1:0-57228 GCF_036392335.1 Vitreimonas sp. | reverse complement strand
AACGGCTCGCGGCACGAATGCATTTCCAATAGCGGGGGCTCGGAAGTGTTCGTGTTTGAGCCGCTCTCCGATCTCGATCGCAGGCCGGGCGAAGGTGATCCGGAATTCGTGCGGGGGAGCGCGCAGCCCGCGGCGCAGAATTGCCGCAGCGCCGAGCCTGCGGTTTCGCGTTCTGGCGAGCAATGGGGCTGGTTGGTCAGGCGCGCCTGTTAGAGGCGGCGGGCCCCTCAGTTCAGCAGCGTTTGCAGCCATTCCATGGCGTTGTTGAGCACGGCCACACTGACGCGCGCGCCGACATAAACGGATAATACCGACGCGAGCGCGGCGGGGATCGTCAGCAGCATCAAGATGCCGTCGCGCTGTAACAGTGCGAGCGCTGTCATCGCCACGGTCATCCCCGGCGGCCAATTCGCGAACGGGATCGGCAGGATCAGAATGAAGGCCATGAGCGCGGTCTGAAGGCCGATCAGGATGGTGGTGGGAAAGCGCGTCAGCACCGACCAACGCGGTTTGATGAGATACTCGATGCGCTTCAGCGGCGGCGTGGCGACGCGCAGCGTCTTGCGCAGCGCCTCGCAATCGACGCGCCAGTCGCGCATGCGCTTGGGGATCCAAAGTCGGTGCGAGCCCAGCACGAGTTGTAGCGCCGGGGCCATCATCAGAACGCCGAAAATGGTGGAGATGCCTGGAATGTTGGGGATGCACATCGGCAGCGCCAGAACGAGCAGCAACACCCCATGTGCGCGCGAATCGAGCCGGTCGATCAACTCGCCAACGCTCACGCTTTCACCAGGAAACGCCTCGACCAGATCGTCCAGAAGGGCGGAGGCCGCGCCAGAATTGGCGGCCGAGGAGGCGGCGGGAGGATTCATTTGGGCTGAATGCAGCGTGACATGGGGCGCCGGCGGGATTTTGACTAGGTGGTTGCGACGTTCAGACCTCATCAACCATACCAGCGTAGCTGCATAAGCTTATGCGTACGCGCCAGCCTATCGCTGTGCTCGGGCTTGCCCTGGCGGTCGGGAGTTGCTCCGGCGCGTCCAGACCCGAGGAATTGTCCGGCCTGTGGAGCGCGGGTCCCGCCGCCTGTGAAGCGGGTGTGGGTGTCCGTTTCGAGGCCGATGCGATCGAAGTGGTCTATGAGCGGCAATCGGAAACGCTGTTCGCCAATCCGCGCTATGAGCTGGAACGCGGCGGCGACAATTTTCGCATTCGCATCATCTATGATCTGCCCCGCGTAACGGGGGGCGCACGCAGCATCGGCGCGCATGGCGTGATCGTGCTGACCCGCGGCAGTGACGGGCGCATCCAGCCGGAGATGCATAATCTGGTCGACGGGCGCACGGGCGCAACGCGCACGCGCATCGTCGATGATCCGGCGGTGACGGCGCTTTCGCTGCAGCCCTGCGGCGATCATCCCTGGCGGGAAGGCCTGCGCGGCCGTCTTTCGACGTAGAAAAGCCGCCGACTTTCGCCGGCGGCTCTCCACATTTGCGGTGTACGAACGCTTAGTTCGCGGCTTGCTGCGTGATCGGCGCTTCGTCGCCGTTGCAGCGCGCCAGCTCGTCGGCGCTCAGTTCGCCGCCTTCCGGGCCGTAAGCGACGACGCGGGCGCCGGCCTCACGGACGAATTGGCGGCAGGCGCGGACGCTGGCGGCATGCTGCGCGCGGGCGCGGCAGGTGTCGCCTTCGCAGGTCCAGATCGTGTTTTGCGTGATGTATTGCGTGCGTTCGGCGACGGGCTGGTCGAGCTTCACGGTGAAGACGCCGGCGTCGCGGGCGTAAGCCGCGCCAACGAGCGCGGTCGAGGCGAGCGCCGCCACAACGACGGATTTGATGATGTTCATGAGCGATTACCCCTGGTGATCGCGCTTCTTGGGGAGGAGCGCGGGGCGACCATGCAGGCTCCTCTCCGCGCTGACAAGGGAAAATTGAAGAAAACGGATATTATTCACCGGATAGTGATTACCGCCTTGTCATGCAGCACGGGCGGCTCGCCGGTATGGTTAAAAAAGCCCAACCGCACGCCAGCAGAGTGCGCTACTAAAGCGGTGCGGCGGCGCGCTCGGGACGGCGCGCACTGGGACAAGCGGAGGGGATCGAGCCATGACGTTGTACAAGTTCGGCGTGGGCGTCGTGCTCGCGGTGGCGATGACGGGCGTGCTGACCATGAGCGCACTCGTGTTCAGTTCGCGCGATTTCCAATTCGGCGTGGCGCAGATTTCACCCTCGACCAACGGCCTCATTTCTTTCGCGCAACTTGAGGAGGTCGATCGCCAAGTTCGCGAGATCGAGGCCGACTCCGCAGGGCCGCGCGGCGAGCAATTGCAGATCGAACAACAGATCGCGACTCTCGACGCGGAGACGCAGTCCGCGGAAGCCAACGCCAACGATGCGCGCGCGGCAATGGTTGGCGCAATCGCGGATATTGAAACACGCGCGAATGTCGAAACAGCGGAAAGCGCCGCCGCCGATCTGAGCGCGCAAGGCTTGGCGCAACGGATCAATACGCTGGCGGCCCGTCCCGGCCTGCCGCCCGCGGATCAGCAAGGCGTCGCGCAATTACAGGCCCAAGTGCAGCAGCTCGCGGCCCAGGAGGAGAATCTCGATGATCGCGGCGCTGAACGCGCCGCTTTGGTCGCGCGCCAGAGGCTGGTCGCCGGTCAAGTCGCGGAAGCCAATCGTCGCGTTTTCGCGCTGCAGCAGACGGTCGTGCCGGATTACGAGCACTTCACGCGCGTGCGCGGCGAGGCGCATGCGCTGGCGGCGATGAGCCCGCTGGGGATCAGCGCGTTCCTGGCGCAAGGTCACCCGGCGCTGCTCTCCACGGTTTTGGTGCTGCTGATGGGCGCGCTCGGTTCGCTCCTCTATCTTTTCCCCGCCTATCTCAACCGGCCCCAACCGGTGACGATGGCGGAGATCGTGGTGCGTTTGATCTTCGGCATGTGCGCGGCGCTTGCGTTCTACGTGTTGGCCAACGCGGCGATCGCGGGGTTCTCGATCGCATCCAGCGTGCAGCAGGCGACGACATCGTCGGCGCTCAATCCGTTCACGGTGTCGCTGGTGGGCATTGTCGCGGGCGTGCTTTCCGAAGACATCGCTAAATGGATTCAAGATCGCGGTCGGGGGATCTTCACCCAAGGCGGCGGGCCCGCGGCAGGCGCGGCCGGGGCCTCCGCCGCCGCGTCGTCGGGAACGGGCGATGACGGCCCGCCAGGCGGCGGTCTGGTCAACAACCAAGCGATTTCCTGATCGTTCAGGCGCGTCAGCACAGCGCGGGGTCGGCTCTTTCGCAGGCGCGAACGGGCGTCTAGGGTGCGCGTTGAAAAGTCTTCAGGGAGAACGCCATGGGTCGCGCAGTCATCGTTTCTTATGCTCGTACGGGTCTCGCCAAATCTGGCCGGGGCGGCTTCAACGATACGCACGGCGCGACCATGACGGGCCACGCGATCAAGCACGCGGTGGCGCGCTCGAAGCTTGATCCCGCGGAGATCGAAGACGTCGTGATCGGTTGCGGCGCGCCGGAAGGCGCCACCGGCACCAATATCGCGCGCCTGTCGCTGATCCGCGCCGGTCTGCCGGTGACGACCTCGGGCGCCACGATCAACCGCTTCTGCTCGTCCGGTCTGCAAGCGATTGCGCAGGCGTCGCACTACATCATGAACGAAGGCGCGAAGGCAGCTGTCGGCGGCGGCGTTGAATCGATCTCGCTCGTGCAGATGAGCGGGCAGGCGAACCGCTATCGCGTCACCGAAGAAGAGCTGATGAAAACGAAGCCCGAGCTTTGGATGGCGATGATCGAAACCGCCGACATCGTCGCCAAGCGGTACAATGTCAGCCGCGAGTACCAGGATGAGTATTCGCTGCGCTCGCAGCAGCGCATCGCGGCGGCGCAAAAGGCCGGCTTGTTCGACGATGAAATCGTGCCGATGGCGACGAAAATGAAGGTCGTCAACAAGGAGACGAAGGAAGAGAGCCTCGTCGATTACACAGTCACGAAGGACGAGTGCAATCGCGCCGATACGACGCTTGATGGCTTGGCGTCGCTGCAGCCGGTGCGCGGGCCCGGCAATTTCGTCACCGCCGGCAATGCGAGCCAGCTTTCCGACGGCGCGGCGGCTGTCGTACTGATGGACGAAAAGGAAGCCGAAAAGCGCGGGCTTGAGCCGCTCGGTCTGTTCAAGGGTTTTGCGGTGGCGGGTTGTGAGCCGGACGAAATGGGCATCGGCCCAGTGTTCGCCGTGCCGCGCCTGCTGGAACGCCAGGGCCTCAAGGTCGATGACATCGACCTTTGGGAGCTCAACGAAGCGTTCGCGTCGCAATGCCTCTATTCGCGCGATCGCCTCGGCATCGATCCGGAGAAGTACAACGTCAACGGCGGCTCGATCGCCATCGGCCACCCGTTCGGCATGACCGGCGCGCGTCTCGTCGGCCACGTGCTGATGGAAGGCCGCCGCCGCAAGGCCAAGCACGCGGTGGTGACGATGTGCATCGGCGGCGGCATGGGCGCTGCTGGTTTGTTCGAGGTGTTCAACTAACATTTCGGGTTGGGGGCGTTGATGCAGCGGATTTTCCTTGCGGGATTTGTGGCGCTTGGTTTGGCGCTGGCCGCGTGCGGTCAGCAACAGCAAGCGCCCGCGCCGGGCGAGGAAAATCCGGCTGCGTCCGCGCCCACGCTCAACGTCAATATCGGTCCAGACGGCGCGGGGGGCATAACGTCCGCGCTGTCGATGGATCTGGAAAGTGTGCGTGCCGCGGCGCCGCTTTACGATGTGGCGCTGGTTGAGGATCAAGTCGAAGGCCAACCTTTCGTGGCGATCACGTTGTCGTCGGGCGGGCAGGAAGTTTTCCGCGCGTTGCCGACCTCCGACGGCCGCCACATCCATGCGATCGTGACCCGGTCGACGCAGGCCAAGAGCCCGACGCAGGAGAGCGTGGGTGCGGCGCGCTTTGCCGTGGCGCCGCCGGAGCAAGTGGAATTCTGCTTGTCCGAATTCGTTGACGGCGCGGCCGGCTTCGCCTGCTCGACGGCGGCGGATGGGACGTTCTGGCGTGTCTATAAGCTCCCTGATGGCTATGATGGACCAAGCGATCCGTTCGACGCGATCGACCCGGACGTGCTGCACGACGCGACTTTGAGCGAAATGCGTTGGATCGCGCCGCGCGTTTAAGCTGGAATTTTGTGCACGCTTGAAGCGGCGGCGAGGCGCGCTCCGCTTGCATCAATTAATTCCGCTTCCATGAACAGCAGTGTCCGCGTTTGGCGGGCGACGCGCGCTCGGACTTCACCAGCGACGGGTGCGGCGACCAGAGACAGCTCCATGCTCACCAGCGACGCAGCCGGGTTCGCGGCCTTCGCGGCCGCGCTCAGCGCTTCGGCGAATTGGGCGGCGATCTGCGCTTCGCTCATGTCGCGCGCTTCACCGCGGCCATGATGCGCTCGTGCGCGACTTCGACGGCGGCCCATTCGCCGACGCTGGCGGTTTTACCGGGTTCGAGGTCTTTGTAGTGCGTGAAGAAGTGGCCGATCTGGGCGACCAGAAGCGGCGGGAGGTCTTCGTGGGTTTTGACGTTGGCGTAGAAGGGGTTCAGCGCGTCGACCGGGACGGCAAGGATTTTCTCGTCTTCGCCCTTCTCATCGCTCATGAGCAGCACGCCAACGGGGCGGGCGCGGATCACGCAGCCGGCGACGACCGGCATCGGCGTGACGACCAGAATGTCGATCGGGTCGCCGTCATCGCCGAGCGTGTTGGGGATGAAGCCGTAATTGCTCGGATAGAGCATCGAGGTGTGCAGGAAGCGATCGACAAAGAGCGCGCCGGAGCGTTCGTCCAGCTCATACTTTACCGGCAGACCGCCTTGGGGAATCTCGATGAAGGCGTTGACCTCATGCGGCGGATTGCGGCCGGGGGGGATGAAACGAACGTCCATTGGCTCGGTTCTCGGTGTTCGGTTTTCGGGGATCGGGTTAGTTTGGCTGTGGCTCCTTAAGTCGCGCATATAAACGCGCAAGCATTTTTGCCACTCTCTCGGTTTTATCTAGCACGCCGGCGACCGCCTCGGGCGGTAATAGAGCGGCGTCGCGGGCGAGCAAGAGCAATGTTTCGAGCTCAGCCGCCGATCCTTTCGCGATGCTTACGAAATGGGCGTAGTCCTTTCGCGTCGCGCGCGCATGTCCTTCGGCGATGTTCGCTGCGATCGAAACCGCAGCGCGCAACATCTGACCCGTGAGCCGGAATTCCTCTTGTTTGGGCATCTGGTTGGCGACGGCGTACACCTCCCGCGCCAATTCCATCGACACCTTCCAAACATCCAAGTCGCGATGACTCTGCATCCCGAACCCCGATAACCGATCCCCGAAAACCGAGCTTCACATCTTCTTCTTCAGCGGCGCCAGGTCGGCGAACTTGGGCGCCCGTTTTTGCGCTTTGGCGGCGAAGGCTTCCATCATGTGCGGGGGGGCGAACATGCCGGCTTGCCAAGTGGCGATGTAATCGAGGCCGTCGGCGATGGAATGGTCGCGCGCGTAATTGATCATGCGCTTGGAGCCGGCGACGGCGACCGGCGCCTTGCTCGCGATTTCAGCGGCTAAGTCCATCACGTGCGCGAGCATCGCTTCCTGCGTGGGGAAGGTCTCGTTGACGAGGCCGATTTCCTTCGCGCGTTGCGCGGGCAAGCGGCGGCCGGCGTAAGCGAGTTCACGCACCCAGCCTTCGGGGATCAGTTTGCACAGGCGCGGGAAGGTGCCGACGTCGGCGGTCATGCCGATATTGATTTCTTGGATTTGGAAGAAGGCGTCGTCGGTGGCGTAACGGATGTCGCAGGCGGAGACGAAATCGACGCCGCCGCCGATGCAGCCGCCTTGGATCGCCACCAGCACCGGCATGCGCGCATTGTCCAAGCAATTGAAGCTGCCCTGCAGCGTCAGAACGAATTGGCGGAAGGCTTCGGCGCGCGAATATTCGTCGGCGCCGCTGGCGTTCACGCCTTCGCCGTCGGTGAAGACGGAGAGATCCATGCCGGCGGTGAAATGCTTGCCGGTGGAGGAAATGACAATGACGCGCGCTTTGGCGTGATCGTCGATGTCATGCACAAGCGCCGGCAATTCGTTCCAGAACGCGCGCGGCATGGAATTCATCGCCTCGGGCCGGTTGAGCACGATGTGGGCGATATTGTTTTCGATGCTGAGCTTGAAGCAGGTGGTTTCGGTCATGGCGTTTGCTCCCTGGACCTAGGTTAGCACGGGCGGTGGGTGTGTCGCGGCTGACGTTGGGGTAGGCGCTGCACCCTAATTCTCGCGGCGTGCGGCGCGAGCCACTTCCCCCGCGCGTGGGGGAAGTGGAGCAGCGTGCGATGCCACTCGCGCTTGCGCGCGGCGGAGAGCCGGGGACGCGGGTTTGCGCGTCGCGAAGAATGCGCCGTTGGTTCGGCGCGCGTGACACGGAAACCCGCGTCCCCGCAATCGTTTGAACCGCGGCTCCGCTGCAGGCGTTTTTTCACACCCGAGAGACGGATCGCCGCGCGCGTGCGGGGCATTGTGTTCGCGATGCGCCCCGGTGCGTCTTCCCACGCGTTGGGCGCGTGGGCTTCGACATGTGCGCATTGCGCCTCGACTTAGGAACGCGAGAAGCGGCTTGGCCTGCATCCCGCGCCTTCGCTTTGACGCTGCCCCCGCATATCCGGCGAACTCCACGCGTTCGCGCATTCGGACACCCGCCCTTAGTCCTGACGGGAGGCGGAGAAACGCACATGTTTCACGCTCGATTGCCGCGCCGCGACATTGAAGCGAACAGGGATCCAACTGCTCTCCGATCGCGGCGGTGATGGGAGTGTAGGCGGTGGTGTGGAAGGGGCGGATAGATTTTTGTGCGCCGCTTTGTTTTCAAGGGTTTGGGCGCGAAAGAGCATGGAGAGATTGAGGGGCGGTGGGTCTTCCCAGACTGAGGAGTAAGCTGTCGTAACCCTGCGTCCTGAGCCGCTTCACTGCGCGCGCTGATCGTCCGCCGCGAACGCCCAGGTGGGCGCGAAGCGCATGGCGTCGGATCCATTCATGCGATCGCTTCGTTCTCATGGAGAAGACGTTTAATGCGCGGATGCAGAAACCAGATTCCGACAGGCAAAAGCAAAATGAGTTGCATTGTGTCGCCTGTGGTTTTGGTGTTTGCGATCCAGGGCTTCCCCGTTTCCGCTTTGAGAAATGCATCGGCCGCGACCCAGAAGGACGCGAGCATTCCGAAGCCGAAGGTCAACGAAGCGAAAGCGAACGCATACGTTTTGACGTTGTGCGCTGGTTCAAAATCAGCGGGTGCTTCCAGAAACACACTGCCCACACTGCCCAAGAGCACTGATCCAAATACAAACTGTGCAAATAGGGGATAGCGTTTTTGCGGTGGCGGTTTGGTGCGCGCGCGCGAAGCGATGTAGAGGCTCAACGTCCAGCCGAAAAGCACAACTAGAAAAGCTAGATGTGGCACTACGTGGAAATGCGTCGCAAAGACAACGCCGAGGGTTCCAAGATATGCGGATGTCACAATCGCAGGCGGTAGTGCTGCGATCCGGCTAAACGCGTTCAAGCGAACACGACGCCCGTCAGCACGGCCGCGTAATGCACGCCGGCGGCGGCCATGACGAAGCCGTGCCAGATGGCGCGGCGGAAGGGGAGGTTTTCCCAGACGTAGAAGGGAATGCCGATCGTGTAGAGCAGACCGCCGATGGCGAGCAGGATGATGCCGGCGAGCGGCACGCCTTCAACCATTGGCCCCATCGCCGCGACGACGAGCCAGCCCATCAGCACATAGAAGGCGATCCAAATTTTCTTGCCGATGCTCGGCAGGAAGAGTTTGCCCGCGGCGCCGATGAGCGCGAGCGCCCAGATGATCGTCGTCATCGAGATCGCCCAGGCGCCGTCGAAACGGAGCGTGGTGAAGGGCGTGTAGGTGCCGGCGATCATCAGGAAGATGGCGGCGTGGTCGAAGCGGCGCAGCAGCGATTTGCGCTTATGGTTCTCGGCCAGATTATAGGCCATCGAGCAGCCGATCATGGTGATGACGCAGATCGCGTAGACGCCCACGGCCGCGGCCATGCCGAGCCCGCCTTGCCAGATGGCGAGGCCAAGAGCCGCGAAGACGGCAATAGTGAAAACGCCAAGCGCCACGCCATGCACCCACCCGTCGACGAGTTTTTCCAGGCGCGTGGGATAATGGAGCTTGGGGAGAAAATCGGAGAGCGTCATCACCATTACAATGGCGGTTTCGCGCCGATTTGTCAGCCGCGTGGCGGTCACAGATGGCGACCAAATGTGACGTAGGTCAGAACCAGCGCCGCCATTTGGCGATGCCAAAGAGCACGGCAGGGGCCGCGATCATGAGCGCAAAGCCCACCCAGGGGCCCCAATCGTGGCGGAACCAGGTCATGGCGTCGAAATTCATGCCGAAGATCGAGGCGATCAGCGTGGGCGGCACGAACGCGATGGTGGCCAGCGAAAGCGCCTTCAGCACATTGGTTTGCGCCGCGTTGATGAGGCCCAGCATGGCGTCCTGCAGATAGGAGAGGCGCGGCTGCATGGCTTCGGCGATGCGTTCGAGTTCACCGACATCGCGGGCGAGCGCGGAGAGGCGTTGGTCCTTCAGATCATATTTGCCCTTGCTGGCGCGGGCGTAGACCAGCAGGCGCTGCAGGCTGGTGAGCGAGTCATGCGCCAAGGACGCGAGCGCGCTGATCTTGCCGAGTTCGCGCAGCGCGGTGCGCAGATCGGGTGACTCGGCTTCGCTGAACACCTGCGCCGAGAGCGTGTTGGCGTCGCGCGTGGCTTCGGCGAGCAGGTCGGCCAGACGCTCGGCGGCGCCTTCGATCAGGGCGAGCAGGACATCGGCGCCGGTCTGGGCTGATTCCAAACGCGCGGAGGCGCGGCCTTGGCCGATTTCGAAGGCGCGCGGGCGCACTTGGCGCACGGTGACGAGTTTGCCCTGGGCGAGAATGAAGGTGACGGCGCCGGACACGAACGGGCCGTCGTCGCGGCGGCCGAGCAACGTGGCGGTGAGGTGGAGCGCGTCGCCCTCTTCGTAATAGCGCGCGGATTCTTCGAACGCGGCGCGTTCGGCGGGCGTGGGCACGTCGATGCCCAAGGTTTCTTCGACGTCGGCCTCTTCGGCGTCGGTCGGCGATTCAAGATCGTACCAAAGGGCGGTGGGAGCCTCGCACGCGACCTCCGAACCGCCGCGAGCGAAAACGCGGAGCATGGTGGAGCGTTAGCGTGGTTCGGGCCAACGCTCCACCCCGTGTTTACTCGTCCTTCTGCGTCGTGCCGCGGGCCATGACGAAGCGAACGTTCATCAGCGTCGACACGTCGGCCAAGGGATCGCCGTCGACGGCGATGATGTCGGCGGCGAGGCCGGGGATGATGCGGCCGGTCTCGGTGTTGAGCTGCAGGTGATCGGCGGCGTTGATGGTGGCGGTCTGGATGGCTTGCAGCGGCGTGAAGCCGGCTTCGACCAGGAGCTGGAATTCGCGCGCGTTCATGCCGTGCGGCGAGACGCCAGTGTCGGTGCCGAAGGCGATGCGCACATTATTCTGCCGGGCGAAGCGGCCCATATTGGCCATGTCGCGGCTGACTTGGCGGGCTTTGTCGGTTTGCGCGGGCGTGAGCACGCCGCCGCGCTCGGCCAATTGGCCGACCCACCAGCCGGCCATCAGCGTGGGCACTTGGTAGCGATTGCCTTGGCGCAACAGGCTGACGGACTCGCGATTGATGTAGCTGCCATGTTCGATGGAATCGACGCCGGCGCGGAGCGCTGCGTTGATGCCATCGACGCCGTGCGCGTGCGCGGTGACGCGGCGGCCCATGGCGTGCGCGGCTTCCACGATGGCGGAGAGTTCGTTGTCGGTCAGTTGTTGGCCGACGCCGGCCGCGGTGTTGGAGAGCACGCCGCCGGTGGCGGTGATCTTGATCACGTCGGCGCCGGCTTGGATTTGGCGGCGGACGGCGCGGCGGCAAGCGTCGGCGCCGGAGCAGGCGGTTTCGCTGCGCAGCACGTCGAGCACGTGTGGCGAGAAGCCGTTGGCGTCGCCGTGACCGCCGTCGGGCGTGATGGCGGAGCCTGAGGCGATGATGCGGGGCCCAGGGATGCGATTTTCGCGGATGGCGCGGCGCAGGGCGAAGATTGCGTCGTTGCTGGCGCCGAGGTCGGCGACGGTGGTGAAGCCGGCGAGCAAATTCTTGCGTGCGTTCTCGGCGCCGCGCAGCGCGCCGTCGGCGGCGGTGAGTGTGACTTCCTCGATAAGCTGGTTGGGACCGAGTTCGCTGGTGAGGTGGACGTGGCTGTCGATCAGGCCGGGCAGCACGAAGCGATGGCGCTGATCGATGATGGCGGCGCCAGTTGGCGTGACGTAGCCGGGCTCAACGCCAATGATGCGGCCGTCGGCGTTGATCAGGATGGATTGCTCGCTGGCGACGCGGCCGTTGCTGGGATCAGCGAGCAGGCGGCCGGCGTGGATCACGGTGGCGGCTTGCGGGGCGGTTTGTGCGAAGCTCGAGCCGGTGACGAGTGCGAGCGCGCTGAGTGCGCCGGCAATGAATTTTCCGCGTTGCAGCATGCATTCCCCCGTGATGTGCAAGATTGATCCGACGCCACGGTCAGCGCGTCAACAGCCTACACCTGCTCACCAATACATGGCGAAGAGCACGGCGATGAAGATGGCGATGATGGCGGCGACGATGCCGACAGCGATGGCGGGGCCGCGATCGGACATCTGCATTGCGGGCTTTTGCTCTGGTACGCGGGCGCCGGATTGCAGGATGGCTTGGTACATCGCTTCTTGCGAGGCGTAGATTCGATTGGCCCCGAACCAGCCGATGGCGCCGAAGGCGGGCACGGCCAACGCAAGCATGCGCAGATGTTCGCCGATCGCGCCAAAAAGTTGACCGCCGACATCGTAAGAATGCACGCTCGATGGCGCGCCGGGGGACATGAGCAGCGTGAACAGCAGCCCGCCGAGCGCGCCGATGGCCGCGCCGCGCAGGCCGATCGCGGTTTGGCCGGGTTTGCGCCGCCGCGACCAAACCCAGAGGAAAAGATCGCGCTGGCGTTCGTTCATTTGAGGCCCGCGCGCTCGGCGAACATATAGGCGGTGTCCGACAGCGGCCCGATGCGCTTGATCATTTCCACCGCGTGCGCGCTCGCGGCCGTGCCGTCGCGGACGCGCCCGGCGATGCCTTGTAGAATGCAGGCGAGGCGGAAGGCATTGTAGGCGAAGTACCAATCGACTTGATCGATCGTGTCGCGGCCGGTTTCGGCGCTGTATTGCTTCACGACTTCTTCGATCGTCGGAATGCCAAGCGCGGCGACGTCTCGCCCGCCGAGACCGGCGCGGCCGTCGCTCGGCATCACCCAATTCATCAGATAATACGTGAAATCGCCGAGCGGATCGCCGAGCGTGGAGAGCTCCCAATCGAGCACGGCGATCACGCGCGGTTCCGTCGCGTGCAGCACCATGTTGTCGAGGCGATAATCGCCGTGCACGATGCTGGTGCGTTCGCCAGGTGGAATGGTTTCAGGCAACCATTCGATCAGGCGATTCATCTTCGGAATGGTGTCGGTCTCGCTGAGTTTGTACTGCTTCGACCAGCGATCGATCTGACGTGCGAAATAATTGCCGGGCTTGCCGAAATCGCTGAGGCCGACTTGGGCGATATCTGTGGTGTGCAATTTCGCGAGCGTTGAAATCTTGTTCTCGTAGATCGCGCGCCGCTCTTGCTTGGTGCAATCGGGCAGCGCGCCATCCCAGAGGATGCGGCCTTCGACCATTTCCATGACGTAGAACATGGCGCCGATGACGCTGTCGTCGGTGCAGAGTGCGTAAGGGCGCGCGACGGGGAAGCCGGTCGGATAGAGCGCGGAGATGACTTTGTACTCGCGGTCGACGGCGTGCGCGGAGGGTAGCAGTTTGCCGCCGGGCTTTTTGCGCAGCACGTATTTCTTCGTCGGTGTGACGAGCTGATAGGTCGGGTTCGACTGGCCGCCCTTGAATTGGTTGAGCGTGAGCGGGCCGGCATAGCCTTCGAC
The DNA here is from genome assembly GCF_036392335.1 of Vitreimonas sp. Lineage (NCBI taxonomy): Bacteria > Pseudomonadati > Pseudomonadota > Alphaproteobacteria > Hyphomonadales > Hyphomonadaceae > Vitreimonas > Vitreimonas sp. The sequence goes on along the minus strand of NZ_DASVYD010000048.1, from coordinate 44,167 downwards.
GTTTTGCTTCAGCCAGGCTTCGAGCGACGCTTCATCCAAGCGATTGCGCTCTTCCACAGGCTTCACGCCGGAAAATGCATCTGTGAGGTCGGTCATCGCGCTTCCCTAAAGGCGCCCTCGCGTTCTTCGGCGCGCGGGCGAACGTACTTTAGAGCGGCGCGGGGCGGCTAGCGCAAGCGCCTACTTCGCCAGCGCGCGCCAGGCGATGTCGCGGCGGCAGAAGCCGCCGGGCCAGTCGATGCGTTGGACGCCGGCATAGGCGCTATTGACCGCCGCCTGCAGCGTGTCGCCGGTGGCGGTGACGTTCAGCACGCGCCCGCCCGCCGCGCGCAGGGTGCCGTCTTCATCTTCGCGCGTGCCGGCATGGAAGACGACGACGTCCTCAACGGTGTTGGCGCGATCGACGCCGCGGATGACGGAGCCGGTGAGCGGTTCATCGGGATAGCCTTGCGCGGCGTAGACGACGGTGACGGCTGGGCGCGTGTCCCATTCAATCGGGGGCGTTTGCGCGAGTTCACCCTTGGCGGCGGCGAGCAGCACGGGCGCGAGATCGCTCTTCATGCGGCGCATCAAGGTTTGGCATTCGGGGTCGCCGAAGCGCACATTGAACTCAATGAGCTTGGGGCCGTCGGCGCTAATCATGAGCCCCGCGAACAAGACGCCGACGAAGGGCCGGCCTTCAGCCTTCATGCCGCGCAGCGTGGGCAGAATGATCTGCGCCATGGTTTGATCGCGCACTTCGTCGGTGAAGATCGGCGCGGGCGAATAGGCGCCCATGCCGCCGGTGTTGGGGCCTTTGTCGCCGTCATAAGCGCGTTTGTGATCTTGCGCGGCGATCAGTGGGATCGCGGTTTCGCCGTCGCAGAGGGCGAAGAAGCTGGCTTCCTCGCCGGGCAGAAAATCCTCGATGACGATGCGCTGACCGGCCGTGCCGAATTTGCGCAGGAAGAGGATTTCGTTGATCGCTTCGTCGGCGGCGGCGCGGGTTTCGGCGATGACGACGCCTTTGCCTGCCGCCAAGCCATCGGCCTTGATCACGAAGGGCGGTTCGCGGTCGCCGAGATAAGCCTTGGCGCGGATGGCGTCGTCGAAGACTTTGTACTCGGCGGTCGGCACGCCGTGGCGTACGCAGAATTCCTTCATGAAGGCCTTGGAGGCCTCGAGCTCGGCGGCGGCTTTACTCGGGCCGAAGCAGGGCACGCCGAGGGTTTTGAGATGGTCGGCAAGTCCGGCCGCCGCCGCGGCTTCGGGGCCGATGACGACGAGATCGACTTGCTCGCGCGCGGCGAGCGCGGCGATCTCAGCCGCCTGCTCTACCTTAAGCGGAAAGGTGCGTCCGAGCGCCGCCAAGCCCGGATTGCCCGGCGCGGACATGATCTCCGGCGCGAGCGGACTTTGGGCGAGCTTCCAGCCCAGGGCGTGCTCGCGCCCACCGGAACCAACGATCAGAATCTTCATAGCGCCGCTTTATGGACTGGCCCGCGGCGGGTCGCAAATATGGACCGCCGACACCCTCGCCGGCCTCTTTCGGCGTGCTCAAGCATCAAGCTTTGCACGTACATCAGCCATGCCGGCGAGGCGCCGGCAGTCCATATTACGCGGCGATGTAGGCGTCCAAGGCGTTGAGGAGGCGCTTCCAGGCTTGGCTCATGCCTTCGTTCCACGCATCGCCGCACGCCTCCTCTACGGTCTTGGCGACAGTGGTGAAGAAGAGCGTGAACGTATCGCGCGGCACGTTGTAACCGTCGTGATTGCTGGCTTCAGCGTGGATCAGATTGTGGGCGTAGGCGCGGTCGCCGACGAAATCGAGAATGGCGTCGAACACGCGCGACAGCATTTCGCCGCGCACGGCGCCGTCGGTGTCCATGACGAAGAGCGGCTCAAGATCGGGGCGTTCGTGGAACAGGCGGGCATAGACAGCGCCGGTGAGATCGCCGCCACGCTCGGAGGCGATCTCCAGGCTTTGCGTGATGAGGGCCCCGTCTTCAGAGTTCACCGCGCGTCACCGCTTCGAAGAGGCGCTCGATGTCGATGATAAGCTCATCGAGCCGTTTGTGGTTGCGACCGTATAAGCAAGGCCCGGTGAAGTCGCCCACGTACACGACGAGAGCATAGGCCCCGGTTGGGTCGTTCTCTGGGCGCCATCCGAGATCGAGCATCCGATTACGCCGCGTATGGTTCGCTTGCAGCAGATTGCCCTTTAAGTCTCCCGCGCGAAACGCGTTGTAACTGATCGTCCAGCCCTCGCTGACGCGAAGCGGTACGAGGGCGTCGGGATCAGTCGGCGGCATAGGGACTTTATGGATCGTTGGGCCCCGAACCGCAAATATAAGTATGTGGGATGATCCGCCAAAGCGAAGCCCGCAAGACCGCGCTCATCATTTGAAGCGCAACACCCAGGCGTGGAAGGCGACGAGGTAGGCCGCGAGATATTTCGCGGTGGTTTCGTCCGTGAGTTGGCCGGCGTCGTCGAATTTCTCGTGCGCGCGATACACCAGGATTTCGGGCTGCGGCATGCAATAGGAATTCGTGAACTCGAAGGCTTGGCGCAATTGGCTTTGGCCGCGCGCGGAGCCGGTCATGCCGGGCGATGCGCCGATGAGCCCAACGGGTTTGCCGCCGAGCGGGGCGCCGCGCGGCGGGCGCGAGGCCCAATCGATCGCATTCTTCATCACACCAGGGACACCGTGATTGTATTCCGGCGTTGCAATCAGGATGCCGTCGGCGGCGGCGATGGCTTGCTTGAACGCGGTGACGCCCGGCGGATCGCCTTGGGCTTCGACATCGCCATTGTAGAGCGGGATGTCGTCGAGATCGACGATTTCAAAGCTCATGCCCGAGGGCGCGAGCTTTTGGGCGGCGCGGATGAGGGCGCGATTGTAGGACGCTTGGCGCAGGCTGCCGGCGAAGCCGAGAACTTTGATTGGGGTCATGCGCTAGATATGGACCGCCAGCTCTCCGCCGGCAAACGCCGGCGCTGGCCGGCTGGAAGCCGGCGGTCCGATGATCGTTAGGCCGCGAGAATACGATCCACGGCGGCGGCGACGATGGGGTGATAGCCGTCGCGGGCGTGGGCATAGGTGCGCCGCGCAAGCGCTTGCCCCCATTCGCCGCGTTGCATCAGCGCGCGATAGAGCGGGCGGATGAATTTGCCGCGGCCTTGTTCGCTGAGGAAACGCTCGATGGCCGCAGACGACGGCTCGAACGAATTGGCGATCGCGAGCGACAGCCAATCGAAGCGCACTTCCATATTGCCGATGTCATCGAGGCCGAAGGCGGCTTCGAGATCGCGCAATTGCGTGGCGCTGAGTTCGCGCGGCAGCGTTTGCAGATAACGCTGGCGCTGCATCGTATTCCAATGCTCCCAGGGCGCGGCGGCGGGCGGGCCGCCGGCGATGAAGGCTTCGATGTGGCCCGGGATGTCGTTGAAACCAGTGGCGACAGGGGCTTGCGCGTTCGATGGAATGCCGGGCTCATAGGCCCATTGGTCGAGCAGCAATTGCGCTTCCAGCGCTGCGTCGCCGCGCACCACGTGCTGGCGGAAATCGGCCAGGAAGTGCTGCGTGGTCATCGGCTGGAAGGCGTAGCGATCGAAGTACGAGCGCAAATACGTGTCGAGACGCGTGCGGCCGACAATGCGTTCGATGGTGCGTAGGAAGAGCGCGCCTTTGTCGTAGGTGATGGCGCTGGAATTGTCGTTGGCGTCGACCTCGCCGACCCAGTGCAAGCGCTGTCCGTCAGGCGTGACGGTGGTGAGCGCGGTTTGAATATCGGCCCAGGCCAATGCTTCGGCCATGCGCGCGTTTTCTTCACCGAACAGGGCTTCGCCGATGCGGCCTTCGATATAGGAGGTGAAGCCTTCGTTGAGCCAGCCGTCGGCCCACACCGCGTTGGTCACGAGATTGCCCGACCAGGAATGGGCGAGTTCGTGCGCGACGAGCGACACGAGCGAGCGGTCGCCGGCGAGGAAGGTCGGCGTGAGGAAGGTGAGGCGCGGATTCTCCATGCCGCCATACGGGAAGGACGGCGGCAGGATCAGCACGTCATAACGGCCCCAACGATAGGGGCCGTAGAGCGCTTCGGCCACGTCCATCATGCGTTCCATATCGGCGCATTCGTAGGCGCCGCGCTCGACGACGCTGGGCTCCGCGTAAACGCCGGTGCGCGGGCCGGTGGCGCGATGCACGAGATCGCCGATGCCGATGGCGATGAGATAGGGCGGGATGGGTTGCGGCATGCGGAAGCGGAACGCACGCTGGCCGTCGCCCAAGGGCTCGCCCTCCGGCGTGAGCATTTCAGCGCTCATCACCACTTTCAGACCTTCGGGGGCGACGATGCGTGCGTCGTAGGTTTGGCGAATGCCGGGGCTGTCCTGCGTCGGGATCCAAGTGCGGTTGAGGATCGATTGGCCTTGGCTGAACAGGAATGGCTTGTTGCTCGCGGTTTGCGCAGGCGTCAGCCATTGCAGCGACGCGGCGTCGGGGCCGCTTTCATATTCGATCTCAACCGTGCGCGCGCCATTGAGCGCGATGGTGAGCGGCGCGCCGAGCGAGGGGCGGCTTTCACCGAGCGTGTAAGTGGTTTCCGCGCCGCCGGCGCTGACGCGATGGATAACGAGGTTCAAGCTGTCGAGCACGATCTCCCGCGCATCATCGCGCGCGGCGATCGATAGCGTAGCTTTACCGCGCATGACTTTGCGTTCGAAATCGGCCGTCAGATCGAGTGAGACATGGGTGACACGCGCGATCTCCGGGCGCGCGTGTGAGCTGGTGTCCAGCGGCAACGGCGCCAGCGGATCGCGCGCGCCGCTGGTGGCGGTAGCACAAGCCGCGAGCGCGGGAATAGCGAGAGCGGACGCGAGAAGCGTGCGACGAAGCATGAACGTCCCCCAAAGGTTTGCCGCTAAAGAGCGGGTGCGCGCTTGGGGTGCAAGGCCTTGTCTGCGAATGGGGTAGAACCGGCCCCTTAATCGTCTTTCGGCTTCATGATGCCGGAGAAAGTCACCACGGCGAGGGCGGTCAAGATCGCGCCGAGCATGGCGTAAAGCGCGTGCGCCCAGCGCCAGAGCGCCACGCCTTCGAACAGGCGCCAATCGCTGGTCTCTGACACGGCCATGCCTTGCGGCAATTCGGCGCGCGCGGTGCGGCCGGGGGCGCAGCGGCTCTCTTGGCCCAGATCGATGACGGGGAGCGCCACGTCCACGGCGTAGAGCGTGGGTTCGATGTCGCCGTTGCAGGCGCGGCCTTGCGGGGTGACCAGCGCGCCTTGCGCGTTCATGGCGAGAACCCCCGCGACGCCGATGGCGAGGAACAACGCCAGCGCCCGCACAACGCGGATCGGCGCCAAGCCGTAGCCCGCGATCACGCCGAACAGCGAGGAGAGCGCCCAGGTGAACGGCCCGGCAGATGCGGACAGCGTACGCAGATCGTGTTGGGCGAGCAGGATGCGGCGCGCCTCCTCGCGACGGCCGGCGCGCGCATAGATTTGCGCCGCGTGGGTGAAGGGTTGCGGCGAGAAGCGGTCGCCGTCGCGCTTGGAGCGCTTGAGCCAGCCCAGACGCCCTCGCCATGTCTCGTTGCTGCTGTCGATACGCTGATAGGCGAAACCATCGAGCGTGAGCATCGAGGTTTCGGCGCCCCAGCCGGCCCTCACATCGTCATCGAGCGCCGAACACGCGGCGCCGGAGGCGTCGATACGCGCGTCCTGTTGCGTCACCAACGCGCGCGCCTCGATCGGTCCGTCGATGTGCGCGTCGGCGAAGGAGAAATACGCGCCTTTCATATTGTCGGGGCCTGGGCCGCGCAGTTCGAGATTGAGCCAGGAGAGCGCGCCGTCAATGCGGGCGCGGTCGAGCTTCAATCCGCCTTCGACCACGGTTTTCTGGCCGTGCGGCGCATAGCCGTTTTCATCGATCTTCAGCGTGAGATTGCCGCCGACGCGGGCGTTCGGCGCGCGGATGGCCCAACCGCCGCCATTGATGAAGCGGCCGCCGCCGAAGGCGAGGTAGCCGTCGATGCGCGCATCGGCGAGGAAGATTTCACCCTTAATGTTGGCGCCCTGCAGCAAGGCAGCGCCGCCGACGCTGATGCTGGCGGCGTCAATGGCGCGGCCAAAGCTGTCGCCGCGCGGGGTGAGGCGATGGTTGATCTCAGCGCCGCGCGCATCGAGATTGCGGCCGACCGCGGTGTTGGCGAGAAGCACTTGGCCGGAGATTTTGGCGGTGTTGAGCGCAAGCTCGCCGCCGCAGACGGCGCTGGCGAGGTTGAGCGCGACGCCGAATTCATTGCGCAGCGAGGCATTGGTGAACTCGAACACTTGCGCCACACGCGCGCCGACGAAGCGCACTTCGCCCTCGGCCTTGAAGCCGTTGCGCATCAGCACGCTGCTGATTTCGGCGCCGTCGGCGGTGAAGGCCGCCGCGTCTCCGGCCTCGGAGCGGTTGAGCATCTGACCGCCTTCGCAGGAGAGGCCACCCATGAGGCGCGCTTGCTGCAGCCAGATGCAGCCGAAGGCTTCGAAGGCGCCGTCGAAGAACACCGTGCCGGCGACTTCGATGCCTTGCAGCATGAGCGCGTCTTCAGTGCTTTCAGTGGCGCGGGCGAATTTTGCATCACGCGCGGCCAGATCGCCGTCGATGCGCGCGCCGCGCAGCTTGACGGTCAGCGTTTCTTGACCGGGCGCCCCGAGGGGCGCGACGCCGCAGAGATCCAGTTCACCGTCGATTTGGGTTTCCACCGCGACAAGGCGGGTCAGGCGGCTGTTGAGCAGTGAGAAGCGCGCCAGGCGCGAATGGCTGAGATCGATGATGTCGGGGATTTCGCACTCGACGAGGGCGAGCGCCGGTAAGCCGGCGGCGCCGACGCCTGAACAATCAGTAAGGTCGAGCACGCCTTCGACGCGCGCGCCCTTCAGGCGCACGCCGGGCGTGCGGATGGTCCAAGTCGGGTCGACGCCCAGCATCAGCTTGCGCAGGAAGCCGGCGCGAATGATCGGTTTGGCCCCGCCGGGGCCGGCCATCGGCGTAAAATCGGCGGTTTCGCCCGCCAAGGTACGCTCCACGACGAAATGTTCGTGTGGCGACAGATCGTTCGCGTCGAACGCCATGCCCATGATCCCCCGGCCCCCCAGCCAGGGATGAATTTAAGCAAACTCCGCAAGCGGGCGCGAGTCGCCTTATATGAAACTGATGTCAGACGCCGCCGCCCCCACCCAGGCCGCCCAAGCGGGCAGCAATTTGCCCGAGCTTTCGGTCAGCGAACTGGCGCAGGCGGTAAAGCGGACGATGGAGACCAATTTCGATCGCGTGCGCGTGCGCGGCGAATTGGGCCGCGTGATGATCGCCAAGTCGGGGCATTTGTACGTCGATCTGAAAGACGAGAGCGCGACCATCTCCACGGTGATGTGGAAGGCGAACGTGCAGGCGCTGTCGTTCCGGCCGGAAGAGGGCTTGGAGGTGGTCGTCGAAGGCCGGCTTTCGACGTATCCGGGGCGGTCGCAATATCAGCTGATCGCCGATCGCATGGCGCCTGCGGGCGTTGGCGCATTGCTGGCCCAATTGGAGAAGCTGAAGGCGAAGCTGGCGGCGGAGGGTTTGTTCGCGGCGGAGCGCAAGAAACGCATCCCGTATTTGCCGCGCACAATCGGCGTGGTGACGTCGCCGACGGGCGCGGTGATCCGCGATATTCTGCATCGCTTACGCGAGCGCTTTCCGTGCCGCGTGATCCTGTGGCCGGTGCTGGTGCAGGGGCCGGAAGCGGCGGGGCAAGTGTCACGCGCGATCAAGGGCTTCAATGCGCTGCAAGGCGAGATGCGGCCGGACGTGCTGATCGTGGCGCGCGGCGGCGGCTCGATCGAGGATTTGTGGGCGTTCAATGAAGAGGTCGTGGTGCGCGCCGCCGCCGAAAGCGCGATCCCCCTGATCAGCGCGGTTGGGCACGAGACGGATACGACGCTGATCGATTTCGCATCGGATTTGCGCGCGCCGACGCCGACGGGGGCGGCGGAAAAAGCCGTGCCGGTGCGCGCGGAATTGATCGAGCGGGTGGAAATGCTGGAAGGCCGGCTGAAGGGCGGGCTGGTGCGTGGGCTGGAGAAGCGGCGCACGGAGCTGCGCGCGGCGGCGGCGAAGTTGCCGCGTCTGGAGACGCTCTTTCAAATTCCGCAGCAGCGTTACGATCGCGCGGCGGAGCGGTTGAATGCGGCTTTGGTGACGAACACGCGCGCGGCGCAATCGAAGCTGGATCGCATCGCGGCGCGGTTGCGGCCGCAAGCTTTGGCGCAGGATATTACGCGGCGGCGCGAGCGCTTGCTGCAGGCGGCGGCGCGTTTGCAGCCGGCGATGGCGCGGTCTCTGGTGACGCATCGCAAGCATTTGGAAGGGGCGGCGCGCATGCTGGAAAGCCTGTCGCATAAGAGCGTGCTGGCGCGCGGCTTCGTGATGGTGCAACGCGAGGATGGCGCGTTGGTGCGCGCGGCGAAGGATTTGAACGCCGGCGACGTTGTGCAGCTCACGTTCGCGGACGAGCAGAAGAAGGCCGTAATCGATCCGCCGACAGATGCGAGCAAGCCGCGCGGTAAGACGAAGCCGGGCGGGGATCAGGGCAGTCTGTTTTAGCTCTTGCCGGTTGCGGACGCCGCGATCGCGATGGCGTCGTCGTAGCTTTCGGCGACCTGGACGTGGCCCAGCACATGCAATTTATCGAGCGCGGCGTGCACGCCTGGGCGCAACTCACAAAACACGACCGCCACATTGTGCGAGGCGCAGCGCTTCAGGAAGCGCTCGAGCGCATTGACGCCGGAGGCGTCGGCCAGAGGCACTTCGCGGAAGCGCAGAACGAACGCCTTGGGCGGCGGGAAAGCGGCGTCGAGCGCGTCAATCAAGCGGCTGGCGGCGCCGAAGAAGAGCGGGCCGCGCAGTTCGAACATCTCCACGCCCTTAGGCAGTTCGGCGCGCGCCTCATATTCGGTGCGCGGCCGGGCGAAATCATCCTGGTCGCGTTCGATCAACGACACGCCGCGTGAGATCGCTGTCGCTTCGCTCATGCGGTGCATGAAGATGATCGCCGCCAGCACCACGCCAACCTCAATAGCGATGGTGAGATCGACGAGCACGGTGAGCAGAAAAGTGGCGAGCAGCACGACGCGGTCGCCAGCCAGGCCGAACAGCAGATGCCGGAAGCGCTCCTGTTCGCTCATGTTCCAGGCGACGATGGTGAGCACGGCGGCGAGGCTCGCCAGCGGCACATGGGCGATCAGCGGGCCGAGGCCCAGCATGAAGACGAGCACGAACGCGGCGTGGAACATGCCGGCGAACGGCGTTTGCGCGCCAGCGCGGATATTGGTGGCGGTGCGGGCGATGGCGCCGGTCGCGGAGATGCCGCCAAAGAGGGGCGCGGCCACGTTGGCGACGCCTTGGGCGACGACCTCGCAATTGGAGCGATGCCGGCGGCCGGTCATGCCGTCGGCGACCATCGCCGAAAGCAAGCTCTCCACGCCTGCGAGGAAGGCGATGGTGAGCGCCGAGGGCAACAATTGCTGCATACGCGCCAGGCTGAATTCTGGAATCTGAAAGCTGGGCAGCGCGGTGGCGGCCTCGGCGCCGAAGCGCGAACCGATCGTCTCGACCGGCAAATTGAACGCCCAGGTGAGCGCCGTGCCCGCGGCGACCCCGATCAACAGCGACGGCCAGCGCGGGAGGTAGCGCTGCAGCAATAGGATCGTCGCCACAACTCCCGCGGCCAAAGCAAAGGCAGTGAGATTGACGCTTGCGCGCGCGGCCCAGAAGGCGCCGATCTTGTCGATGAATTCGGCGGGAACCTCAGTCATCGACAGGCCGAACAAGTCTCGCAATTGGCTGGTGAAGATGATGACGGCGATGCCGGCGGTGAAGCCGGTCACGACGGGTTCGGGGATGTATTTGATCCAATCGCCGACGCGGAGAAGGCCGGCGACGATGAGGATGGCGCCGGCCATCATGGTGGCGAGCGCGAGGCCGTCATAGCCGTATTGGTGCACCACCCCGTACACGACGACGATAAAGGCGCCCGTGGGCCCGCCAATCTGGAAGCGTGCGCCGCCGAGCGCGGAGATGAGGAAGCCGCCGACCACGGCGGTGATCAGGCCTTGCGCCGGCGTCACGCCAGAAGCGATGGCAATGGCCATGGCCAGCGGCACGGCGACGATCGCCACCGTGAGGCCAGCCAGCGCATCGGCGCGCAATTTGGCCCCGGAATACCCTTCCTGGGCAATCACCGTGACGGATTTCGGGATGAAGAGGCGCCAATCGCGCCCGCGCTTGTCCGGCGCGGCGGTGTTTGTGTCGGCTGTCATGAGTCGGCGCCGATGATCCTCGCCAATGTGAACTTTGGAAAGCCCGGGGTTGCACGGAAGCGTCGAAATCGGCCTTGAGGCGGCGCAAGGGTGACGCGGACGGCCTGCGCGGCTAAAAGAGTCGCACCATGAACAAGCACGATCCCGGCGGGCCGGAGGCGGTTGTCCGCTACGGCGATAATGAAATTACCATCCTGAAGCAGGGGCTCTTCGTGCGCTGCGCGGTGAGCGGCGAGCAGATTCCGCTGGATGAGCTGAAATATTGGAGCGTCGATCTACAGGAGGCCTATCGCGGCCCGGCGGAGGCGACGCAGCGTCTGGTCGCGAAGAAGCCATGAGGGCGCTGCTGCTCGCTCTCGCGCTGGCGGCGTGCGCGGCGGCCGAGGCGCCTGCGCCTGCGGAGACGCCCCCTGTTGCTGAGCCGCCGATCGCGGTGACGGAGCCTGCCGCGCCGCCGGCGCCAGCGACGCTGACGCTCAATTGCGCCGGCGCCTTTACCCAAGGCGGCGTCGCGCTCTGCCGCACGCTGCCGGGGGCGGCGATCGCGGTGGATGGCGTGGCCAGCGGGCAAGCCGACGCGCAGGGTTGGGCGGTGATTGGCTTCAATCGCGAGCACGGCGCGGAAGGCGTGGTCACGGCGCGCGCGCATGGCGCGAGCACGAGCGCGACCTATCCGATCGCGCCGCGAGAGTTTGATATTCAGCGCGTCGATGGTTTGCCGCAGCAGACGGTGACGCCGACCGATCCCGCCGTGCTTGAGCGCATCGCGCGCGAAGCGGCGTTGAAGCGCGAAGCGTTCGCGAGTTTGGCCGACATGGAGGGCTTTCTCGATGGCTTCATTCTGCCGATCGAAGGCGGGCGCGTGTCGGGGCGTTGGGGCAATCAGCGCATTTTGAATGGCACGCCGTCGACGCCGCACTTTGGCTACGACATTGCCGCGCCCACCGGCACGCCGATCCGCGCGCCGGCGGCGGGTGTCGTCACGCTCGCCAATCCGGACATGCATTATGAAGGCGGGCTGGTGTTCATCGATCACGGCCAAGGCCTCATCACGATGTACCTGCACATGAGCCGCTTGGACGTGAACGTGGGCGATCGTGTGGAGCAGGGCCAAGTGATTGGCGCTGTCGGTTCAAGCGGGCGCGCAACGGGTCCGCATCTGTGCTGGCGCATGCGCTGGCGCGAACGTCAGCTTGATCCGAGCGTGGCCGTGGAAGGCTTGGCCGCGGCGCGGGCGGAATTGTTGGTCGCGAATTAGTGAGATTGGAATGCGTCGCCTACTTCTAGCCCTTATGCTTGGCGCGCTCGCAACACCTGTTTGGGCGCAACAGGATCAGCCGCCGCTGCAATGTCGTTACGACGCGTCGGGTCGTGTCGACTATCAAGCCTGTCTGGATGCTTCGGCGCCGGGCACGCCTTGGGCGATGCTGTCTCATATAAATCTTGGCACGCGAGCATTTCTCAATGCGGACCACGCCACCGCGGTTCGGCACTACGATGCTGCGCAGCCGGGCAATGGGGACACCTTCTACTCTGATGCAGAGTTTCACGCGTACTATGCCGCGACGCTTCACCAAGTTGGCAGGCTGGATGACGGCGTCGTGCAAGCGCGGCGCGCGTTAGCTGTTATGAATGCCGATCGAAGTTTGCCAAGTTCAGTGCGGGATCGGTTCTCCGCCGTGCCCGTTGATCGGGAGTTGGTATATGCGGCAATTTTGCCAGTGCTTCATGCGGCCGGTGACGAGCAAGCGGAGGCAGTTCGCGTTTCTTATCTGCAAATGCCGGCGGTAGATTGGGTGAGCTGGGCAAATCGTGCCGGTGTATTACAGCAGATTGGGGATTTGCGCGGAGCGCTGTCCGCCAGCGAACAATCGTTGCAATTGCAGCCTGACCATCCCGCGGTGCTGAACAATCACTGCTATATCCTTACGCTCTTGGGTCGAGCCAATGAAGCGTTACCGTATTGTGAGCGTGCGGTGGAAGCGGCGCCCGGTATCGCGGGCGCGAGACATTCGCTCGCCTCCGCCTATGCAGCCCTTGGACAGTGCGGCAACGCAAGGGTGCAGTTGGATGAGGCGCGCCGGCTTGACCCCGAATCCGAAGACTATCGCCACGACCTAGCGTGTAGATAGCGGCAGCAGTTAGCGCGTAATTACGTGCGACACGAGCACGATTGCCGGCTCGTCCGTCTCATTGCGCCAGGAGTGCGCCGTATCTGCGTCTTCGCGGGCGATGTCGCCGGCGCGGTAGGTGATGGGATCGCGGCAGGAATTGCGCAGTTCGACCATTTCGCCCGCGACCATGATCGCCATGCCTTGCACGCTTGCGTGATCGTGCCAGGCGATGATTCCGCCGGGGGCGATGGTGAGGCGGCGCAGGCGTACGGCCTTGGTTGGATCGCTGGCGAGCGGGGTGAGCGCCAAATCCTCGCCGACGACGCCGGTTTGCGCGCCGAAGCCTTCGCTGCGGGCGTTGGCTTGGATGCGATCGGCTGGGCATTCGCGCACGCGCGCGTTTTGCACGGCGAGCAAGGTGGCGTCCGTCGTTGTGGCGACGTTGGCTTGGACGGAAACGCAAGCCGAAGCGAAGAGGGTAAGACCCAGAATTGCAGCGCGCATCGCGCCCTCCTTAGTTCGCGCCGATGAGGCGGATGTCGCAACCATCGATGATGAGAGTCGGCGTTTCGGCGCCGGGCGTGAAGGTTTGGCTGAAGGGCGCGTCGCAGGCGGCGAAGGTGAGCGTCACCGTGACGGGGCCGTTCGGCGGCAATTGTTCGCGCCAGGCGATCCCGGTTGGGAGCAGGTGCTGCATCCCCTGCGCGACCGTTCCGCCGTTGATGTCGAGCTGCAATTGGCGGCCATGATAATTGCCGACGATCTCGATGTAGTGCGCGCGCGGCGCGGGCGCAGACGGCGCTTCTGCTTCGGCGGTGGCGCAGGCGGCGAGCGCCAGTGTCAGCAACAGGGCGCGCATCACATCACGCCCGCTTTCATCCACGCCTCTTTCGGCCAGCGGCGGTGGGCCCAGAACCATTGCGCGGGGGCTTCGCGGACGCGCGCTTCCATGAATTCGTTCACGCGTTTGACGCCGTCATAGACGGTCTGTTCGTTGGTCGGATCATCGTAATTGAGTTCGATCGGCGGATAGGCGGTGGCGACGAATTTGGTGCCTTCGATGCGCCGGCCGGTGATGGGGATCAGCGGCACGTTGAATTTGAGCGCGAGACGCGTGGGGCCGTCGGCGGTCATGCACTCATGGCCGAAGAACGGAACGGAGAGGCCCTTATTGTATTTTTGGTCGTTCATCAGCGCGACGCTGCGGCCCTTCTTGAGAGAGCGCAGCAGGCCCATGCCGCCTTCCTTGCCCTTGGCCGCTTGCAGCGTAAGGCCGAAGGCGGCGCGGGTTTCGACGATGTATTTGTCGATGATCGGGTTATTGGCGGGGCGGTAGGTGAAGTGCGAATTGGGATCGACCTGCGCGAGGCAAAGCGAGGTGATTTCCCAATCGCTGAAATGGCCGCCGATGAAGACGGCGCCTTTGCCGAGTGTGGCTTCGACGATCTCCTTGCCGCGAAACTCCAGTTCACCGCTGCGATAGCGTTCGAGGAATTTGCCCATGTGCGGAAATTCGCCGGACATGCGCCCAATCTCGCGCCACATTTCGGCGCGGGTTTCGCGATGCCATTCGTCGCTCTGCTCGGGGAAGGCCATCTTGATGTTGCGCAGCGCGGTTTTGTGCGCGCTGGTGAGTTGGCCAACGACCGGTACGATCGCCGCGCCCCAGCGCGAGGCGCGCTCAAGCCCGAGGGCGCCCAGGCCGCCGACATAAGCGTGCCAGGCCAGCGCCTCGAGGCGGAACATGAAATTGACGGGCTTCGACTTAGCCATGCGGTGCGTTCATGCGCGAGCGGATCGGCGCGAGCAAGTTCTCTAGGGCCGCATCGTCAGCGAAGCGCGCGGCCACTGGCAGAATCGCCACACGCGCGCGCCATTCGAGGCTCAAGCGCGCGGCGTCCTTCTCGGTGGTGATGAGACGCGCGCCGTGCTCCTTGGCCAGCGCTTCGAGGTGTTTCAGATCGTCGTCGCTGAAGGGGTGATGATCGGGAAACGGCACGGCGTCCGCGAGCTTGGCGCCCATGCTGGTCAAGGTGTCGAAGAATTTTTCGGGACGCGCGAGACCGGCGAAGGCGACGAGCGGGCCGTCGGGGATGATGCCCGAGGGCTCCAGGCGCGCGTGTAGGATGGGTTTGGCGAAGCCTTGCAGCCATTCTTGCTCGACCTGCTCGGCGCCTTGCGGGTGCAGCAGCACGATCGCGTCGGCGCGCGCGAGGCCGTCGGCCAAGCGTTCGCGTAAAGGGCCTGCGGGGAAGACTTGGCCGTTGCCGACGCCATAACCTGGATCGACAGCGACGATGGACAGGTCCTTCGCCAGCGTTGGATTCTGGAAGCCGTCATCCATGATGATGGCGTGCGCGCCGGCTTGGGCGGCGGCGAGCGCGCCGGCGAGACGATCGCGCGCGATCCAGGCGGCGCCGTCGCGGGCGTGCAGCAAGGGTTCGTCGCCGACTTCACTCGCCGCCATGTCGGGCGTGACGCGCAGCGGGCCTTCGACGCGGCCGCCATAGCCGCGCGAGAGCGTGTGGGCGTTGGACCCGAGCTTGGCGCGGATGGCGCGCGCGATCGGGGTCTTGCCGGCGCCGCCGACGGTGAGATTGCCAATGCAGATCACTGGCACGGGCGCATGGCGCGAGATCGTGGTGCGGATGCGGTGTGCGGCGGCGAAGGCGTACGCCCAGGATAGCGGCGTCAGCAGCGCGCGCAGTGCGAGCGCGGTGTCGCGCCCACTCGCGTCGGCCTTCCAGAACTCAGGCGGACGCATGCGCTGTCCGTGGCGCGCGCGGCTGCGGCGGCAGCAAGGCGGCGAGCGAAGAAAGCGTGTGCGTGAACGCGTCGGCGCCTTGCGCGGCGACGCGGCGGGCGGCCTCCAATTGCTCGGCGCGGCTGGCGTCGTCGCGCCAGAGCAGCGTGACGGCGGCGGCGATGGAGGACGGCGTGTCGACGCTGGTGGCGCCGCCAGCGGCGAACAACGCGTCGAACAAGTCCTGGAAGCTCTCGACGTGCGGGCCGGTGAGGATGGCGGCGCCGAGTTTGGCAGGCTCGATCGGATTATGGCCTTTCAGGTGCGGCAGAAGGCTGCCGGCGACGAGGGCTATGGGCGCGAGATTATAGAAGAGGCCCAACTCGCCGAGCGTGTCGGCAACATAGACGGGTGCGTCGGCGATCGGTTGGCGTAAGCCGCGGCGGGGCGCGCCGCCAGCGAGCTTGGCGATGTCGGCGCCGCGTTCGGGATGGCGCGGCACGAGAATGAGCAGCGCGTTTGGAAAATTCTCGCGCAGCCGCTCGTGCGCGGCGAGCACGATTTCATCTTCGCCAGGGTGCGTGGAGGCGGCGAGCCAGACCGGACGATTGCCGATTTGCGTCAACATCGAGGCGCGGGCGTTGATGTCGATGCTGGGCGCGGGCGCCGCCAGTTTGAGATTGCCGCGGGCGCTGACCTCCTCGCCGCGCAGACGCTTCAGCGCGCGGGCGGTGCGGGCGTCGGCGGCGGAGATGAATGCGAAGGCCTTCACCAGGCGCTTGCCGGCGGCGGGCCAATTCTCCCACTGACGCAGCGTCTTCACGCTCATGCGCGCGTTGACCAGCGCGAGTTTCACGCCCTGCCTTTCGGCGGCCAGAATAAGGTTCGGCCAGATCTCGCTTTCGACGAAGACGCCAAGGTCTGGGCGCCAATGCGCGAGGAAGCGGCGCACGACGCTGCCGCGATCGAGCGGAGCGTAGATATGGGTGGTGCGCGGCGGCGCGCGCTTGGCGACGAGATCGGCGGAGGTGCGCGTGCCGGTGCTGATCAGGAAGGAAAGCGACGCGTCGCGCGCGGCCAGGGCGTCGATCAGGGAAAGGGCGACGCCGCTTTCGCCGACGCTGGCCGCGTGCAACCAGACGAGCGTGCCTTCTGGGCGCGCTTGCGTGTAGCGGCCGAAGCGTTCGCCGATGCGGTCTTCGTCCTCCTTACCGTTACGCACGCGCGCTTTCAGCCAAGCGCCGGCGAAAGGGCCGACCAGCGCGGTGAGGCCGCGATAGAACAGGAGGGCGGGCGAAAAGCTCACGAGGCGTGCGCCGTTTCTTCGGCCTGCGGCGCTGGTTCGGGCTTCAGCGGGGCGGGTTGAACGACAGGGATGCCGGCGAGACGATCGGCTTCGGCGGCGATGCGCAGCATTTCGGCTTCGAGTTGCAAGCGCACCGCTTCGAACTCAGCTTCGCTGGCGTCGAGCGGGGGCGGGTCGATCGGATTGCCCCAGATCAGGGCGCCGCGGCCGAACGGCAGCGGGAGTACGAATTTGTCCCAGCTCCTTTCAAAAACGATCCGGTTGGAGGTGGCCCAGGTGAGCGCCACGAGTTGCGCGCCGGCGAGCTTGGCCAATTGCACGGGGCCGCGCTTGACGCGCATGCGTGGCCCGCGCGGACCGTCCGGCGTCATGCAGATGATGCCGCCGTCTTCGATATGACGGGCCATCTGGCGCATGGCTTCAACGCCGCCCTTCTGTTGGCCGCGCTTGGCGGAGGAACCGCGGATCACTTCGGCGCCGACCGTGCGCGAGGCGTGCGCCACGATGCCGCCCTCGCGCGACTGGGAGATCAGCATCTTCGCTCTTGGCACGCCGGGGCCGAACGCCCACAGCTTATGAACCTGGATGAAGCGCCCGTGCCAGATGCAGGCGATCATCTTTCCTTGGCCGGCCCAGAACGGTTCGATGGCCGCCTGGTTGACCCGCGTCCAGCGTGTGGTGACGCCCACGAGCAGCATATAGAGCCCGATCAGACGCCCGATCACGAACTGGACGATTGAATTGCCTAGGATATTTTTGAGCATGGGTCCGCTGGGGCGGCGGCTTCCGGCAAGCCGCTTCGATCCTTATACGGGGGGCGGCCGGCCCTGCGCCAGCCGCCGTTTGAAGTAGGATATGAGTAAGACCGCCGACCCCAGCCGTTTTGACCTCGCGACGCCCGATGGGCGGCGGCGGGCCCAGCATGATCTCGTCTGGGCCGACCACGGGTTCCTGCGCGCGATGTTCGCCAATTTCCATTGGATCGAGCCAGGCGTCATGGCGCGCTCGAACCAGCCGTCGCCCGAGGCGATCGCGCGCTACGCGGCGCTCGGCTTCAAGACCATCCTCAATCTGCGCGGCAAGGCCGACACCGGCTATTACGCGCTGGAGAAAGAAGCGTGCGAACGGCATGGCATAACGCTGATCGATCAGCGCATGCATTCGCGCGAGCCGCCGAGTAAGGCGCAGGTGCACCGCGCGAAGGAAATCTTCGAGACGATCCAATATCCCGCGCTGATGCACTGCAAATCCGGCGCGGATCGCGCCGGCGCCATGGCGGTGCTCTACAAGCACTTCAAAATGGGACTGCCGATTGAGGAGGCGGTGGAGCAGCTGCGCTTCAAGTATCTGCACGTGCGCCAAGGCAAGACCGGCGTCATCGACTATTTCTTTGAGCGCTACCTCGAAGACTCCAAGGCGAGCGGAAAATCATTCCTGCAATGGGTTGATGAAGACTACGATCAGAAGGCGATCAAAGGCGCCTTCCTCGGCGAATGGTGGGCGAACCTGCTGGTCGATAAGATTCTGCGCCGCGAGTAGTCTCGTTCCCGTTGCGGGAACCCCGTTTCTCGGAAATAAGCGGTAACGTGCATTACGCACGGGCTAGGGGCCGCCATGACTGTCAGCGTGCTTGGGCGGCGCCTGCCTGCGGCGGCCACCTATATGGCGAGCCTTGGCGCGGCATTGCTTCTGTTGCTGCTCACCATCGGCGCTGCGCTCTGGCAAGCGGAGCGCAGCGTAGAACTGAATCATGCTGTGCGGGACTCGCTGGAGACGCGCTCGCAATTGCGGTTGCTGCTGCGCAGCCTACAGGACGCCGAAACCAGTCAGCGTGGCTATCTGCTGACGGGCGATGAGACGTATCTGCGGCCGTATCTCGCATCTCGCGACGAGGCGCCGCGTTCGGTGGACGCGCTGGCGCGCGCTGCGGGGGATGATGCGCGGCGCCTTGCCGAAGCGCTACGCCTGCGCGAACTCAGCGCCGGCAAGTTCGATGAGATCGCGCAGACGATATCCCTCTATCGCAATGGCCGCCAGAACGAGGCGATGCTGATCGTTCAATCCGATCGCGGCAAGGAATTGATGGATGAATTGCGCGGCGTCATCGCCGCCGCCGAAGCGCGTGAGCAGACAGATATCGTCGAGCAGATGGCCGCGGTGGATCGTTCAGCGCGGCAATTGCGCGTTATCGTTATCTTTGCTGGCCTCGTGTTGGTGGCGATTGGCGCGTTGTTGGTGATCATCGTGCGCAACGCGATGCGCGAATTGCGAACCTCGCGTGATGAAGCGCTCAGCGCGCACGAGCGATTGCTGCAGGAGATGGGCGGGCGTGAGCAGGCGGAGGCGAAGGTCCGTCAGATGCAAAAGATGGACGCGATCGGCCAGCTCACGGGCGGTGTGGCGCACGATTTCAACAACATGCTCGCCGTCATTATCAGTGCGCTGCAATTGGCGCAGCGCCGCTTGGCGCGTGGCGAGACCGATATCTCTCGGTTCACCGACGCGGCCATGGACGCGGCGCGGCGGGCGGCGACGCTGACCAGCCGTTTGCTCGCCTTTGCGCGGCGCACGCCATTGTCGCCCAGCGTGCTCGATGTAAACCGAGTGGTTGGCGGGATGTCGGAATTGCTACGTCGCACGCTCGGCGAGCAGATCGAATTCGAGACGGTTCTGGCGGGCGGCGTCTGGCGGGTCGCCGCCGACGTGAGCGAGTTGGAGAACGCGATCATCAATGTCTGCGTGAACGCACGCGACGCCATGTCCGGCGGCGGCAAGCTGACGATCGAAACGGCCAACGCATTTCTCGATGAGGCCTACGCATCCGCGAACATTGACGTGGCGCCGGGCCAATACGTGATGATCGCTGTCACCGATACGGGCGCGGGTATGCCGCCCGAGGTCAAGGCCAAGGTGTTCGAGCCGTTCTACACAACGAAGGAAGTGGGCAAGGGGACTGGCCTGGGGCTGAGCCATGTGCACGGTTTCTTGAAGCAATCCGGCGGCCACGTGTCGATCTACTCGGAGGTGGGGCATGGCACCACGGTGAAGCTCTACCTGCCGCGAACAAGTTTGGCTGAGGCGGAGGCGCCGCGGCCGGCGTTGATGGAGGATTTGCCGGCTGGCGACCCCGCGACATTGATCCTGGTGGTGGAGGACGAAGAGCGTGTGCGGACGCTAAGCGTCGCGTCGCTGCGCGAACTCGGCTACACCGTGTTGCACGCCGACAGCGGCGCGCAGGCGCTCGATATCCTGGAGAAGAATCCCGGCGCGGCGCTCATGTTCACCGATATCGTGATGCCCGGCATGAGCGGACGAAAGTTGGCGGATGAAGCGAAGCGCCGCTGGCCGACGCTGAAAGTGCTATACACGACCGGCTATACGCAGAACGCAATTGTGCACAATGGCGTCGTCGACGCCGATGCGCGGCTCCTGCTAAAGCCGTATTCGCTGAGTGATCTGGCCCGCAAGATCCGCGCGGTGCTGGACGAACCGAGCTGATCATTTCGGCGAGGCGCCGGTGTTGAATGCGCGGCGGCAGCGCCAATCCGGCAAAGCGTCCATTCGAACATGCGAACGCAAAGAGCCCGGCGGTGACGCCGCCGGGCTCCGCACGTGCTGATGCGACCGCGACTTAGCGCTGGGTTGCCGCGAGCTGCATGTGCTCACGGACGTGACCGCCACGCGCCAGATGCATGGTGTTGACGACCGGATGGTTGAACGCCGCCACCGCGCTATCCAGAGCCTCGGCGCGGCATGCGTCATAGGCTTGGCGTTCGCGCGATACGTCGCGTCCGGCGAAGAGCAAGCTGCCCGGCGGACGGCGGTGGCCTTCGCAGACGTCGTCAGCGGCTTGATTCAAGCGACGAAGCAGACGCGCGGCGTCGCGATCGTTGTTCAGATCAAGGTCGGCGTGGCGGACGTTTGCGTACGGGATCGCCGCGCGTTCGGATTCCGCAAAAGCCGGCGCAACAAACATTGCCGCGGCGGCGAGAACTACACTGGTGATGATCTTGGTGTTCATGGAGAGCCCCGTTCTGGTACCCATTTGTGGTCCCGCTCTTGCGGCAGGTGGGATCGCCATACCGCATGCGCGGTGTATGAGGGCTTAAGGCTCGCTTATTATTTGCGGCAACGCGGTTAGCGCACGTTGATGATGAGTCCGACTTTAAGCATCCGCGAATTGCAGACGGCTCAAACGCGCGTAGAGGCCATTCTTCGCGATCAATTCGTCGTGGCGGCCGATCTCAACGATGCGCCCGTTCTCGAGCGTTAAAATGCGATCTGCGTCGCGCACGGTGGAGAGGCGGTGCGCGATCACAAGCACGGTGCGGCCTGCGGAGAGGCGCTTCAGCGCCTCTTGCACCTTGGCCTCGCTTTCGGCGTCGAGCGCGCTGGTGGCTTCGTCGAGCAAGAGGATCGGCGCGTCGCGCAGGAACGCGCGGGCGAGGGCGATGCGTTGGCGTTCGCCGCCGGAGAGTTTGCCGCCGCGTTCGCCGACATTGGTGTCGTAGCCTTGCGGCAGCGCCATGATGAAATCGTGTGCGGCGGCGGCGCGGGCGGCGCTCTCGATCTCGGCGCTCGTCGCGCCAGCGCGGCCCAATGCGATGTTGGCGCGGATGGTGTCGTTGAAGAGCGCGGCTTCCTGCGAGACGAGCGCGACATTGGAACGGAGCGAGGCGATGGTGACGTCGCGGACGTCTTGGCCGTCGATCTGCACGCTGCCTGAGGTGACGTCGTAGAGCCGCGGCAGCAGGTTGAAGATCGTGGACTTGCCGGAGCCGGATGGGCCGACCAGGGCGACGGTCTCGCCGGGCTCCACCGTGAATGTGATGTTCTCGATCGCGGGCGTTTCCCCATAAGAGAAGCCCACATTCTCGAACGAGACGGCGCCGCGCGTGACCTTAATTGGCGGCGCGCCTGGCTTGTCGTTGATGGTGGTGGGCTCGTCGATCAGACCAAAGACGCGGCTGAGCGCTGCGCCGGCTTCGTTGAGCAGCGTCGTGAACTGGCCCATGGCGCGCGCAGCGGGGGTGGCGACCCCGACCGCGCCGATCATGCCCATCAGATCGCCCACGGTCATTTCGTCGGCGAGAATGCGGGCGCTTGCGATCCAAAGCACGCCCGCCAGCGCCACGCCGCCGATGATCTCCAGCAGCGGCACGGTGACGGCGCGATTGCGCGCGAGTTTAACGGAAAGCTTGCGGCGCGTTTCAAAGCCTTCGTTGGCGCGCAGAGTCTCATGTTGCTCAAGGCCGTAGGTTTTCACAAACCGCGCGGCGCCGAAGGTCTCGAACAGGAGCGCCGAGAGCGCGCCGATTTGCTGCTGGGCGGCGTGGGTTTGTTTGCGGGCGATCTTGGCGATGCGCATCAGCGGTCCGCCCGCGAGCAGGAAGACGCCGAACACGACAAGCGTCAGCACCCAATCGAACCACAACATCGAGGCGATGGCGCCGATCAGCGTGAGGGTGTCGCGAACGCTGGCTTGGGCGCCGCGCACCAATGCGTCGGCGACAACGTTGATGTCATTGGTGAAGCGCGAAACCAGCCGGCCGGGTTCTTCACGGGCGTGGCGGGCGAAATCGACGGACATCAGCTTGGCGAACATCGCGTTCTGCAGGTCGCGCAGCACTTTGAGCGCCAGCACTTGCGTCAGCACGGCCTGCGCATACATGGCGCCGCCGCGGACGATGCCGGCGATCAACACAGCAATCGGCGCCCAGATCAAAACGCGTGGGTCGTCGGCTGTAATGCCGTCGGTCGTGTATTTGAGGATCAGCGCGTAGGCGACGCCGGCCGCGGCGACCAGCGCCAGCGACGGCGCGAGCGCGGCCATGGTGCCGGTGTAGCGCGAGACATACTCGCGCCACAGACGGCCAAACAGACCGGGAGCCTTGTTGCTCTGTTTAGAGTTCGTGCTCAGGGTCCGTTCCCGGATCGAGCAGGCGGTGGGCGTGGATGATGAAATAGCGCATCCGTGCGTTGTCCACCGTGCGCTGCGCCGCGCCCTTCCAGGCGTCATAGGCGGTGCGATAGTTCGGATAGGCGCCGACGAAATCGACGGCGTTCAAATCGACAAATTCCGGGCGGGCGAGGTCTTTCAGTTCGCCGCCGATAACCAAATGCAAGAGCTGGGGTTGCTCGCTCATGGCGCTCCATCCTTCCGCTTGCGCGGATCAGGGAAATCCTTGGTGCGCTCGATTAGCAAAGGGTGTAGCGCCGCGCCAGCCGCCGTCACGCCGGGTGCGCGTGGGTCGGGCTGATTCAGGACGATCGGCTCGCCCCACAAATCGCTGACACGGCCGCCCGCCGCTTCGATAAGAGCCGCGCCTGCGGCGATGTCCCATTCGTTCTTGAAGCCGAACAAAACGGTGGCGTCGCCTTGGCCGGCGGCGACCAAGGCCATGCGATAGGCGATCGATTGGCGCTCGATGATGTCCATCTTCGGCCATGGCGAGCCCCAGCGCCGGTCGCTGAAGCGGTTCTTCTGGCCGATCATGCGTGCGCCTTCGAGTTTGTCGCGGCTGCTCGCAAACATGGGCCGGCCGTTCAGCGTCGCGCGCACGCCGGGCGCGCCCAAGAACATCTCGTCGGTGATCGGGTTATAGACGACGCCAGCGTAGGCGCGGTCGCTATCGCTGATGCCGATCGAGATGGTCCATTGCGGCGCCTTGCCGATCATGGCTGCGGTGCCGTCGATGGGGTCGAGCATGAAGACGCGTTGTTTGCCGATGCGTTGGCTGTGGTCGTCGGGGGTCTCCTCAGAGAGCCAGCCATAGTCGGGGCGCGCGGAGCGCAGCTTTTCGGTGAGTAGATCGTTCACCGCGAAATCGACATTGGTGACGGGCCCCGCGTCGCCCTTGGAATAGATTTCGAGCGGCTTCGTCAGCAAGTGCCGGGCAAGGGCGCCGGCTTCGCGCGCCGCGGCTTCGAGGAGCTCGAGATCAGACGCCGCCGATTGCAAGGTCGTCCACGATCAAGCTTGGGATATGCAGGGAGGAGTGCGCGTACACGTCTGAGCCGCAGCGCAGGCGGGCGTACATGTCGAGCAGATTGCCGGCGACGGTGACTTCGCTCACCGGATGGACGATAGCGCCGTTTTCGAACCAATAGCCGGCCACGCCCACTGACCAATCGCCGGTGTTCATATTGAGCGAGGGCGAGAACATCTCGGTGATCAGCAGGCCTTTGCCGGCGTCGCTCATCAGGCCTTTGAGATCGCGCTCGCCGGGCTTCACGAAAAGGTTCGACGTGCCGATGCCAGGCGGGCCGCCGTGGCCGGACGTGGCGTGGCCGTTGGGCTCAAGATTGAGTTGGCGCGCGGCCGAGGAATTGAGCAGCCAGGTTGTTTGCACGCCATCGGCGACGAGATCGACCGGCTGCACCGCGCCGCCTTCGCCGTCGAATTGGCGGCTGGCGAGACCACGCTTCACGAACGGGTCTTCGTGGATGCGAAAGCCCTCGGCGAACACGCGCTGGCCGAGCTTGTCCTTCACGAAGGAAACGCCGCGCGCGACCGACGCGCCCGAAATGCCAGAGAGGAACGGGCCGACGATGCGGCCGGCCAAGCGGTTCTCGAAGATCACCGCCGCTTTTTGGCTAGCGACCTTCTTGGCGCCGAGCCGTGCGGCCGCACGTTCGCCAGCGAGACGGCCGATCACTTCTGGCGCTTCGAGGTCGGCGAAGAACCGCTTGGTGCGATATTCGTAATCGCGCTCCATGTCGTCGCCGCGTTCGGCCACGGGCGACGTGCCAAGGCTGTAGGAGGTGGCGCTCTCGGCCCCTTCGAAGCCGTCGGAGGTGGCGTAAACGAAAGTGGAGGTGTCGTAGGACGCGCCCGCGCCGCCGGAATTGGCGATGCCGGGGATTTTCAGCGAGGCGTCTTCGCAAGCGCGCGCCAGTTCGAGCAATTGCTCGGGTGAGGGGCGTGCGGAATCCGATTGCTCAAGGTCCGGGTATGGGCCCTTGGCGCGGTAGCGACCGTCGAGCAGACCGCAGAATTTGTCCTCCGGCGCCGCCTTGGCCATGGCGACGGTGCGTTCTGCGAGCGCCTGTAGGCCCTTGGCCGAGAGATCGGTGGTGGAGGCCGACGCTTGGCGCTTGCCGATGAAAGCGCGCAGGGCGACCGACCGGCCCTCCTCGCGCTCCATGCCCTCCAATTGGCCCATGCGGACCTCGGCGGAAATGCTCTCGCGGGCGGCGAGGGACGCCTCTGATGCGTCGGCGCCAGCCTTGCGGGCGTAGTCGATCAGGGCCGCCAGGGCGGCATGGGAATCAGCATCGAAAGCCATACCCCCAACATGGGCGCTTAGCCCAAGGGCGGCAATCACGTGATGGCGGTAAGGGGTTCTTTAGAGCTGCTGGGCGAGCCCCGCGGCGATCAGACCGCCGCCGATCAGCAGATAACTCACCCAGGTCAGGATCATGCCGAACATGCGGCCGAAATTGAGCACCCCGGTGTGAAGGCCGATGCCGTGCAAAATTCTGCCGATGGTCAAAGAAATTCCAGCGGCGTGCAGCAGCCAGAGCGGGGTCGCGGGCTCCATCAGGGCGATCAGAACGATGCCGACGAGGCCTGCGGGGATGTATTCGGCGGCGTTGGCGTGGGCGCGGACGGCGCGGGTGAAATCGGGGTTGCCGCCGTCGCCCAACCGGATTTGGTGCCTGCGGCGGCCCGCCACCACTAGCACTGCCAAGACCAGCAGGATCAGAATATTCACACCCGCGTAAAGCGCGGCGATCTCCAGGCGCAGCATCGGCGTCCTCCCTCTGGATTTGCTCTAGCCTTTGTCGGGTTCAAGCAAAACCGGCATTTCAACCTTTTGTTTTGCTTTCAGAAACCGCGTGTTCACCGCAACCGGTCATAGTCACGACATACAGAATGCCTCGAAGGCAACGGGATGGGTGGTTTAGACGACGCCGAAATTATCAGCGTCGCGTGGGCGATGGTCGCGGCAATTGCCAGCTTGGGCTTGGCGGTTGTCGCGATAGCCTTTGCGCGTCGTCCTCTTGATGAGGAACACGGCGAATATTGCGCTGCGTATAACGCGATGGCGCACATCACCGGCGGCTAGCGAAGCCGACTAACGAAAAAGCAAACGACCGCACGCGCCGCTCTGGCTAAAGTCGCTCCATGGGATTCCGGTGGAGGCGATCATGAAGTTCCGCGCGATGGTTTTGGCTCTGGCTTTGGCGGCGTGCGGGCAAGGGCAGGGGCCCGCGCCGGAGACGCCGGCGGCGACCGAGGCGCCCGATCCTTTTACATTGAACATCGAGATTGGCCGCTATGGCGTGATGCTGAGCCACGTGCATGCGCTAACCGGCGATCGCCCCGGATCGGTGCAGCCGGAGGTCACCGATCCGCGCGAATTGGCGCGTGCGCTGCGCGAGACCGCGTGGGAATATAATATCGAGCGCTCGCGGCTGTGCGCGCGCGGGCTGTTCACCGATGTGGCGTGCGGGCCGGCGTTTGAGCCGGTTTGGATTTCCGAACCGGCGACGGCGGAGCCCACGCTCGAAGAATTGCAGGCGCGCAGCAGCGCGCTCGGTGATGAGGTAATGCGCTTCTGGAACGCCGTCTGCGAAGACGCCCGCACGCGCGAGCCGGATGAGCAGGCGAAGATGTATGTGTGTGCGATCGAGTAATATGGACCGCCGGCGCCCTCGCCGGCATGCACCGGAGTTGGCCGGCGAGGGCGCCGGCGGTCCATATTGATCAGCGCAACCGCCACACCGCCGCGCGCTTGACCTCGGCATCCTCAAGCGCGCGCGTGACGGGAATATCGTAAGCCGCAATCAGCTCCAGCTTGTCGCGCGGCAGATAGGTGCGGCCGGGATCGCCGATCAGCACGCGCTTGCCGGCGTTTTGCTGTGCGATCAGCCAATCGAGCACGCGCGGCGCCAGATCGCGATCGTAGAAAAGATCGCCGACGAGGATGACTTGCGCATCCGTCGGCTGGCCGACGGGATCGGCATCGCTGGTTTGCACGCTCACGCTATTGAGTTCGGCGTTGAGGATTGCGGCGTGCGAGGCGAACGCGTCGATGTCGATCGCCAGCGCCGAGGCGGCGCCCGCCTTCATCGCCGCAATGGCGACAAGGCCGGAGCCGGAGGCGACGTCGAGCACGCTTTGCCCGCGCACAATTTCGGGATGATCGAGCACGTAGCGCGCGAGCGCTTGCCCGCCTGCCCAAGCGAACGCCCAGAACGGCGGCGGCAGGCCGAGTTCGCCGAGTTGTTCTTCTGTGAGTTGCCACAGGCTGACCGCGTCATCGGCGAGATAAAGCTGAAGCTCCGGCACATGGCTCGGCGCAAGCACGCGCGTGTTTTCGCGGATGAAGGTGGGGATGTCGGAGATCATGAGGTGAGGCAATGGGCAGTAGGCATTGGGCAGTGGGGTTTATACGCGAGCCGGCCTACTGCCTACTCCCCATTGCCCACTGCCTAAGCGGCGGCGAGAGCCGCCGACCGTGGCGTCGTCGCTTCGCGCAGCACGCTGACATAACCCGGCGCGATTTTCATGCGGGACCAATAGCCTTTGTTCATCAGCACATCGTGCAGCGCCGGCAGGCGATAGCAGGGCACGTGCATGAAGACGTGGTGCTCGGCGTGATAATGCACCCAGAACGGCGCGATCAGCAGGCGCTCGATCGGATTGGCGAGCGTGGTGCGCGCATGCGTGAACGGATCGGCTTGCGCGCCGACGCAGGCGTGTTCGCCGATATTGCGCAGGCGTGTGACCAGGGGCAGCCACGTCGCCATCGGCACGATCCAGAGCGCGGGATAAGCCCACCAATAGCCGGCGAGCGCAAGCGTCCCGAACATCACTGCGTTAATCGCGAGGAAGCGCCCGACGCTGGCGTTGACCACTTCACCCGGTTTGCGGCCGCCGAAGATTTGCGCGACGCGCTGCTTGAAGAAGGTTTGACCCGTGAGGTCGCGCACGACCTTGCGCAACAGCGATTGGCGCGAAATGGGGAACGGCGCGGAGAGCGAAAGATCAGGATCGTCTTCGGTCTCGGTGAAGCGGTGATGCTTGATGTGATAGGCGCGATAGGAATCGAGCCGCGCGCCGACGGGCGCGGCGCAGAGCCATTCACCGACCCAATCATTGATCTTCGCGTTCGGATGCAGCGCGCCGTGCGCGGCGTCGTGCATGAGAATGGCGAGACCGAGCTGGCGCGCGCCGATCAGCATGACGGCCAAGATGTAGGTGAACGGATTGGGCCAGACGACGAACATGGCGCCGGCGGCGACGATGAGGCCCCACGCGCAGGCGACCAGCGCCAAGCCGCGCCAGGATGATTTCGCGGAGACGCGCGCCCATTCCTCGGGCGTGAACACGTCTTTCGGGTCGATGCGCGCGACGGCTGGCATGGCCCTCGTTTAGCGCAAAACATTTCTGATTTCATCTCACAACATAAGTGCGAGATGCATTGTGCAGTGCGAGATGCGGCACTTTACGTGGCGTTCACGTAGGCGGCGGTTCCCCAAAAGCGAAGACGCGCTTCAAGCCGGCCTCGCCCACCTTCGTGAACTCAAGCACGCGGCTGCCGCGCTTCTGGGTGGCCCAATCGCGGTAGAAAATTTGATCGAGGATGGCCGCGCCCAGTGCGCCGGCGATGTGGTGTCGGCGGACGCTCCAATCCAGGCAGGCGCGGCAGAGCGGGCGCGCGCCGCGCTCGATCTCGGCGATGTCGACGCCGAAGGTCTGCACTTTGATGCGGCCGAGCTTGGTCAGTGTGTAAGTGTTCTCGGGGCCAGGCAGCATCCATTTGTTTTTGATGAAGGCGTCGAACAGCGCCACACCCAGTTCGCCAGCCAGATGGTCGTAGCAGATGCGCGCATGGCGCAACGCAGGTTCCTTCGGGCCGGGACGCGCGCGTAGCGCTTTCGCGCGTGCCGCAACGCCCATGAGCGTTTCAAGCAGCCCCGCGACGTCCGCGTTGGCGAGGCGATAATAGCGATGCCGGCCCTGCGCTTCGACATCGACCAAGCCGGCGTCGACCAGCTTTCCCAGGTGCGAGCTTGCAGTTTGCTTGGTGACGTTGGCTTCGAGCGCGAGTTCGGTCGCCGTGAGCGCAGCGCCATTGAGCAGCGCGGTCAACATATTCGCCCGCGCCGGATCGCCGACCATGGCGGCGATCGCCGCGATGTTTGGGCCGTCTTTCATGGTTCGATCGTAGTCGAACCATGACGCGCCCGCAATCCGCTAGAACTAGGGTCTGGAGGTTTGCGATGCTGACATGCTGTATTCGTTACGAAATCGATCCGTTTAAGCGCGCGGAATTTGAGCGTTACGCGAGGGGCTGGGGCGAGGCGATCCCGCGCTGCGGGGCCGACCTGATCGGCTATTACGCCCCGCACGAAGGTTCGGCGACGTTGGCGTATGGATTGTACAACATTGCAAGCTTGGCCGCGTATGAGGAGTATCGGGCGCGGCTTGCGGCTGATCCGCTGGGGCGCGAGAATTATGAATTCGCCCAGCGCGAGCGCTTCATTCTCCGCGAGGATCGCACCTTCGTGAAGTTGTGCTCCAAATGATCGCCGTGATCTTCGAAGTCGAGCCGGCCGATCGCGACGCGTATTTCCGTATTGCTGGCGAGTTGCGGCCGTTGCTGGATGAGATCGACGGCTTCATCTCAATCGAGCGCTTTCAAAGCTTGGCCGACGAAGGCCGCATCCTCTCACTCTCCTTCTGGCGCGACGAGGCCGCAGTCGCGCGATGGCGCCAGATGGAAGCTCATCGCGGCGCGCAAGCAGCGGGACGCGGGGGTGTGTTTCGCGATTATCGTGTGCGCGTGGCGGAGGTGGTGCGCGATTATGGGATGCACGAGCGAGATCAGACGCCAAAGGATTCTCGCGCGGCTTTTGCTCGCCCTTGATGGGCGAGCTGTCGGCACGCGGAGCGTGACGACTGAGTGGGTGATAGCGCCGTCGTCGGCAGAGGTCGCGCAGCCACCCACTCCGTCCGCGAACTTACGTTCGCGGCCACGTCGCCCATCAAGGGCGAGGAAGGCTAAAGCTTGCTCTGCTCCGGCGTTTGCGTATCGGCGACGCGCCACAAATGCCAGGCGGCGGCGCTGCGCCAGGGCGCCCAGCGTTCGCCGTAGGCGCCTAACGCCTTTGGCGTGAATTCGCGCTTGTAGAGTTTCTCCGCGCCTTTGCGGACGCCCAGATCGTCGATCGGCAAAACATCAGGCCGGCCGAGCGTGAAGATGAGATACATCTCCACCGTCCAACGGCCGACGCCGCGCGCGGCGGTGAGGCGCTCGATGATCTCTTCGTTGTCGAGCCGGGCGAGCGCGCGTGAAGGGGGGATGATGCCGTCGAGCCGCTTTTGCGCGATGTCTTTCAAAGCGGCGGTTTTTTGGCGCGAGAGGCCGGCGCTGCGCAGCAATTCGTCGGGCGCGTTGAGCAGATCTTCCGGGTCGGGGTGCTCCTTGTCGGGGAAGAGCGCGAGGACACGGGTGTGAATGGTGTTGGCGGCTTTGCCGGAGAGTTGCTGGAAGACGACCGAGCGCACCAAGGCGCGATAGGGGTCTTTGCTTTTCTCGAACTTGGTCGGGAACGCTTCGTGCGTGGGGATGACCTTGGCGAAGCGCTTGCACACTTGGCTTAAGTGCCTCTCCGCGTCGTTCATCTCACATCCCCAGAATTGGCCGTAATGTACGCCAGATGGGCTCGAGCGAGAAGGCGAGCAAGATGGCCGCGCCGATAAGGGCGTTGCGCTTGAAGGCGGCGAGCGCCGTTTCCGGACTCTCGGCGCGCACGCTCTGCAGCATCGGCCAGATCAGGAAGGCGCCGATGGCGCTGAGCGAGACCGCAACGATCAGGCCCGCGCCGGCGATCGCGGCGGCGGACGCCCAAAGCGCGATGGCGGCGACGTAGAACACACTCGTCCACGTGCGCCATTTGTCGGCGAAGAGCCGCGCCGTGGAGCGCACGCCGACGAGGGCGTCGTCCTCGCGGTCCTGCAGTGCGTAGATGGTGTCGTAGCCGATGGTCCAGCAGATGCAGCCGGCATAGAGTACCAGCGCTTCCGCCGGTACGCCGCTTTCGTTGCTGACGGCTGCGCCGCCGACGAGCGCGCCCCACGAAAACACGATGCCCAGCCATGCCTGCGGCCACCACGTGATGCGCTTCATCAACGGATAGAGTGCAACCAGCGGAATGGCGATCAGCGATACGATCTGCGCCAGCGGCGGCAGCGAGAGCAGCACGCCAAGGCCGACGAGACATTGCGCCAAGAGCCACGCCCATGCGGCTTTGAGCGACACGGCGCCTGAAGGCAGCGGGCGCAGGCGCGTGCGCTCGACTTGGGCGTCGATGTCGCGATCCAGGATGTCGTTATAGGTGCAGCCCGCGCCGCGCATGGCGATGGCGCCGAGCAGGAACGCGAAAGCAAAGCGGAGATCGTCGGTGTAGAAGCCGTAACCCGTGCGCGTGACGGCAAGCCCCATCAGGCAGGGCAGCAAGAGCAATTGCCAGCCGATGGGGCGATCAAGCCGCGAGAGCTGCGCGTACGGCTTCCAGGCCGAGGGCAACGCATCGGTCCAATGTTGCTTCAGCGCATCGGCGGGTTTCAAATTGCTCACATTGGCGTCATGCAAGGCTGTTTTGCTTTACGCAAGGCGGCGTAATCGCTATGTCAGCGTCCTTCGCTTTGAGGAGCGCTTTATGAACACCCGCCTTCGTTAAATCGCGGCGCCGCGCACGGTCGCCGATGAGCTTCGCGGCAGCTTTGGCTGCTCCGGCTCGAAATCCCGGAACCCGATTGCGGGTGCTCCCAAATGGGAGTCTGGGGAAACCGTAGCGCAAAGTCGTGCGGGTGTTTGCGCCTTCGGGCGTTTTGCTTCCAGCGCTTTGATCACATCTTTGAGTATCGCTGCGCCGCTTTCGCGCGGCCGCGATCTCTGTTCGGTATTCCCATGAGCGATTCATACGATTTTGACGACAACGAGAGCGGCCAGCGCAAAGCCACGTTCGCGCAAGTGGCCGCCTTCATGTGGAAACATTGGTCGAGCCAGCCGGGCAAGCTGGCGATGGTCGGGCTGTTGTTCGGCCTCGCGATCGCGGCCGACCTGTCGATGCCGTTTGCCTCGAAGCATCTGGTCGATGCGCTGACGGCGGGGCCGACGGCGGAGGGGCAGCAGGCGGCGGCGTGGGGCTATGGCGTGCTCGCGCTGTTGGCGCTTGCCTTCTACATGGCCCGCAATACGGGCGTGCGCTTCCACATTCCCTTCGCCTCCAAGAACATGGAGCGCATCGTCACGGACGGCTTCCGCGATGTGCAGCGTTTCTCCGCCGATTGGCACGCCGACAATTTCGCCGGCGCCACGGTGCGGCGCGTGTCGCGGGCAATGAACGCGTATGACGTGATCTCCGACACGCTGGTTTGGTTCATGATCCCGGCGATCGCCGTGCTGATCGGCGTGACCGTGCTCACGTTCCTGCAATGGCCGGTGATCGGCGCGTTCACGGGCGGCACGATCCTGCTGTTCTTGGCTGTCGCCTATCTCTCGAGTCGTTTCTACGTGGCCGAGCCGTTGAAGCGTTACATCAAGGCGGACACCGCGATTGGCGCGGCGCTGGCGGACGCGGTTTCTTCAAACGCGACGGTAAAGGCGTTTGGCGCCGAAGCGCGCGAGCAAGCGCGTTTCGATGGCGTGGTGCGGGCTTGGACCAAGGAGGCGAACGAAACCTGGTCGCGCTTCACCAATGCCTGGGTGTTGCAGAACATCCTGCTTTGGATCTTGCAGGTGGGCTTGCTTGGCCTCGTGCTGATCGAATGGAGCAATGGCCGCGCGACGGCGGGGGATGCGGTGTTTGCGATTACCTCGTTCTTGTTGGTGTCCGGCTATTTGCGGACACTGGGCGAGAACGTGCAGAATTTGCAGAAGGGCATCGCCGACATCGAAGATGTTGTCGCTTATGCCCTAGAGCAGGCGGAAGTGGTTGACCGTGCGGGTGCGCAAGCGTTCGCGCCGAGGGACGGCCACATCGTGTTCGAGCAAGTCTCGTTCGGCTACAAGAAGTCGGCGGCGGCGCTCTACAGCGACTTCTCGCTGGAGATCGCGGCGGGCGAGACGGTGGCGTTGGTCGGGCCGACGGGTTCGGGGAAATCGACTTTCGTGAAGCTGGTGCAGCGTCTCTACGACGTTGATGCGGGCGCCATTCGCATCGATGGACAGGACGTGCGCGAGGTAACGCAGGCCAGCTTGCGCCAGAGCATCGCGTTGGTGCCGCAAGATCCGGCGCTGTTTCACCGCTCCTTGCGCGAGAATATCGCCTATGCGCGGCCGGATGCATCGCTGGAAGAGATCATCGACGCGGCCAAACGGGCGCGGGCGCATGATTTCATCGAGAAGCTGCCGCAAGCCTACGACACGGAAGTGGGCGAGCGCGGCGTGAAGCTTTCAGGCGGCGAGCGTCAGCGTGTGGCGTTGGCGCGGGCTTTCCTGGCGAACGCGCCGATCCTGATCCTCGACGAAGCGACGTCATCTCTCGACGTGGCGACGGAGCGCGAGGTGCAGGCGGCGATGGCGGAGCTGAAGCAAGGGCGCACCACGATCGTGATCGCGCACCGCTTGAGCACGATCCGCGAAGCCGACCGCATCCTGGTGTTCAACGAAGGCCGCATCGTCGAGCAAGGCAAGCACGCCGAACTGATCGCTGGGCACGGGCTCTACGCCAAGCTCAACGCGATGAGCCGAGGCGATGTGTTGGCGGACGAGGCGGCGTAGCTGCCGCCTCGTTCGGCTCAGTAGGTGGGGCCCACCGCGTCGAATTGGAAAAACGCCATGAGCGCAGTCAGCGCGAGCATGATCCAGCTCCAATAACGGGTCGGGATGAAGAACAGGCTGCCCGCATTGGGGCGAACTTCAATGCGCTCGCCAGTGCGTTCGTCGATGAAAGTGCGGCTCTCGCCTTGCTCGCGCCAGCGCGTGAGCAAGACCATGCCAATCGCGGCGAGCACGCCGCCGATGATGATGCCCGCCGAATTGGCGGGGCCGTAGGGCATGGCGAACTGCGTCATGAGCGCGTCACCCGCCGCGAATGCGATCATCAACCCAATGAAGGCGATGATAACAACGCCAATGCCCCAACCTGTCCAAATGAGCATGCGAGTCCCCCGAGCTGCTACATCTCTTGAAGCGGTATCTGCTGATAGATCGTGACGGCCGCGCCGACTAGGCCAATCATCAAAGACAACCACATCCAGCGGCGGGTATGGAGCCAGAAGAAGGTGTCGCCCGCACTCGGCGCGTCAAACCTTTCGCCCGTGGCTTCGTCGATGAGTACGCGCGTGCTCGGTGCGCCGCCTCGCGTCTCTCGCCATTCGTCAAACATCAGCAGCAGAAGCGCTGAAGTTACGCCGCCCAGAACCCAGCCAGCCGCCATCAGCCAAGGCGCGGCCGAGTCAATTTGTTGGCCGACCGCGAGCGCTGAGTAATTGCCGAAGAGTGCGCCCATATAGCCGATGAACGGGATGGCCAAGCCCCACCTTGTCCAGACCAACATGCAATGTCCCCCAAATAGAGGAAGCCGGCTGGCGCGAGTTCCGTCAATACGGCGCTCGCGTCAATTCGGTGCGCCGATGCCGAGGGCTGCGCGGAGCGCTGCCGCTTGCATGAGCCGGCCATCGCGCATCACGTATTCAACGTGGCGCAGGTCGCCGATGTTTTGGCTCGGGTCGCCGACCACGAGTGCGAGGTCCGCGTCCTTGCCGATTGCGATGGAGCCGGTGCGATCAGCAACGCCGGCGCTGCGGGCGGCGTTGATGGTGGCGGTGTTGAGCGCTTCCGCAGGCGTGAGACCTGCCTGCACGTAGAGTTCGAGCTCGCGGATGATTTCGAGACCGAAGCCGTCCGTGCCGGCTATGATGGGCACGCCGCGGCGATGCAGGGCGGCGATGCCGGCCAGCATGTTGTTGAAGCTCTCGCGCATGCGCGCGCGGCTCACCTCGTCGGTGGCCGCGATGCCGCCACCGCGGAGTTCGCGCCCAATCGCGGCGGGGAGCGCGTTGGCCCAGGCGGCGTAAGCGGGGGTAATCTCGCCTTGCTCGGGTACGTAAAGTCCCTCGAAGGTGGCGATGGTCGGGTCGATAATGATGCGACGACGCGCGAGTTCGTCAAAGAACGACGCCATCGGGCCTGACTCGAAATTGTAATCAGCGGCGTAGCGCGCGGGGCCGTAAAAGCGGTTGAGGCCGTTTGAATCGGCGATGATCTCGTCGGGCACGCCCTGCATCATCACCCAATTGATGTGCGTGATCTCGGTGTAACCGGCGCGCACCGCCGCGAGCGGGCGCATGCCGGTGGGGATGTGGCCCTGAACGCGCAGCCCGTGCCGCCGCGCTTCCTGGGCGATGGGGCGGACGAGCGCCGGGTCGAGCGAGCCGTAGAGTTTGACGCCGATATAGCCCTGTTCGGCGGCTTGGCGCACGAGTGCGACCCCTTCGCTGCGATTGCGCGCGACCAGCGCGAATTGCGCCGCGCGCTCGCCGGGGCCGTCGATCATCAGCGACGGATAGATGGCCGGTCCAAGCATTTCGCCGGCATTGATGCGCCGGATGCGCGGCAGCAAATCTTCGCCCCGATTGCCGGGATCGCGCACATTGGTGACGCCGATGGAGAGCAGCAATGGGCCTGTGGTGTCGTCGCCAAAGTGCATGTGCACGTCCCAGAGACCCGGAACGAGCGTGCGGCCGGCGCCGTCGATCACATTGGCGAGGCCTGGGATCGGCGTGGTGGCCGCCGGGCCGACGGCCGTGATGCGCCCGTCCGTGGCGACCACCGTCATGTTGTCGCGGAAAATGCCGGCGTCGGCGTCGTAGAGGCGGACATCGCGGAAGGCGACGGGCACGCTTGAGCGTTGGCCGAGTTGGGCGACGAGCGCTGGCGCGCGCGCGGCGAGGGCGGCGGTTTGCGCTTGTGCGAGTTGCGGTTCGACCGACTGCCAGCCAAGCAAAGTGGTGCTCATGCCGCCGACCGAGGCGAAGAATTCACCGTCGGTGTCGAACCAAAGCACGAGCGGAAACCAGTACACGCCGCTCACGGCGTACGCGACGACGTGTTTGGTTTCGCCATTAGCGGAAACGTCGAGTTCGGTCAGTCGCTCGATGCGGGCGGCGCCCGAGGGCAAGAGATTGGCTTGGCCATCGCTGTCGCGCATCAGGGCCTGGAAGAAGGCGATCGTGCTGTCGATCGTGCCGCCATAGGACCAATAGAGGCCGCCCGTTGCGGCTTCGCCTTGATCAACCGGCGAGGTCCAACGCGCCCGCCCGTTCCCGATGCTGAAGGTCTCGTCCATCGGACCAGACGTCGTCGCGCCGCGCACAACGAGGGAGGTGACGGCGCCGGCATCGTCGGTGCGCAGCTGCTGGTCAATCTCAGTGAAGAAGCCGCGCAGGAGCAAACTATAGCGCGACCAACGCACGCCATCAGCGCTGCGCCACACATGCGTGCGGCCATGTTCGCCGGCGCTGGAGAAGGTGGAATAGATTCGCGCGTCCGCCGGCGGCGACGCGAGATTGGTCGGCGGAGTTTGCGCAACGGCCGGTGCAAACGCGCCAAACGCAATGAACGCCGCCACCAACAAATGTTTCAAGTACGCGCGCATGACCCCTCCGACGCCGACCAAGTTAGCGGCGTGCGACGGGCCAGGTAAAGGGTGGGCGCTCCAGTTTGCGACCAGTGCGCTAATACGCACACGCCTCGAATACGCGGCGGACGTCGCCGCCCCATTCGGTTTTGTAGCGTTCGATCAAGCGCTCTGCGGGCGTCACGCCGGAGGAGGCGATGTCATCCAGTTCCGTGAGGAAGTGGGTTTCGTCCTGGCCGCTGGAATCGGTGATGCCGCGTGATTTCAGGCCTTGGCGTGCTATCGCCAACGTGGCTTGGGCGATGTCGCGGGCGCTGTTGCCGCGGATCGGCGCGCGCAAGCCCAGGAACGGCACGGCGCGGCGCAGGCTTTCGCGATCCTCCGCGGTCCAGCTCTTCACCAGCGACCACGCCGCTTCGAGCGCCGCGTCATCATACATGATGCCAGCCCAGAACGCGGGCAGCGCGCACAGGCGCGACCACGGGCCGGAATCCGCGCCGCGCATTTCGAGATACGTCTTCAAGCGCACTTCGGGGAAAATCGTCGTCAGGTGATCTTCCCAATCCTGCGCCGTCGGGCGCTCGCCGGGGAGCACCGGCATCTTGCCGTCCATGAAGGCGCGGAAGCTCTGGCCCGCGCAATCGATATATTTGCCGTCGCGATAGACAAAATACATCGGCACATCGAGCGCGTATTGCGCGTAGCGCTCAAAGCCCATGCCGTCCTCGAACACGAAGGGCAGCATGCCGGTGCGATCCGGATCAGTGTCGCTCCAGATATGGCCGCGATAGGAGAGGAAGCCGTTCAGGCGGCCTTCGGCGAAGGGCGAGGCGGCGAAGAGCGCGGTGGCGATCGGCTGCAGGGCGAGGCCGACACGAAACTTCTTCACCATGTCAGCTTCGGACGCGAAATCCAAATTGGTCTGCACGGTGCAGGAGCGGAACATCATCTGGCGTCCGAGGCGACCGACCTTCTGCATGTAGTCACGCATGATCTTGTAACGCCCCTTCGGCATGATGGGCGTTTCGTCGAGGGACCACATCGGCGAGAAGCCGAGCCCGAGGAACGCAATGCCCAACTTGCCGGCGACGTCGCGCAATTGCGCAAGGTGCGAGCCGGTTTCCGAACACGTCTGATGCAAATGCTCCAGCGGCGCGCCGGAGAGTTCAAACTGGCCGCCAGGCTCCAGCGTAATCGACGCCATGCCTTGCTTCAGCGCGATCGTGTTCTCGCCTTCCTTGATGCGCTGCCAGCCATAGCTGTCAGCCAAGCCGTTCAGCAACGCGCCAATGCCGCGCTCGCCCTCGTAAGGGACGGGCTCAAGCGTGTCCTTGTAGAAGGCGAACTTCTCGTGCTCGGTGCCGATGCGCCAGGTCGAACGATCCGGCTTCGGACCCTTCTCGAAATGCGCGACCAGATCGCGGAAGCCCGTCAGCGGCGGGGCTTGTTCTTTGGTGTCGGCCAAGCGCTTCCTCCGGCAGGCTCTGTGGCGGGCATGTGGAGGCTTTGTGGCCGTTCCGCAAGCGCCTACCCCTGACCCCAATCACCCCAAGACGATTGCACAACGCTTAATGCAGCGATGGCGGCGGTTTCGGCGCGCAATATCCGGGGGCCGAGCGACACGGCAATGACATGAGTCAAAGAACGCAGCATGCGCCGCTCCTCGGCTGTGAACCCGCCCTCGGGGCCGATGAGCAGGGCGAGGCGTTCGGCTTTAACCTTCTGCAGTGCGGCAAGGATCGGTTCGGCGCGTCCGCTCTCGCCGCCCCACGGCGCGCTCGCGTCGTCGCCGGCTTCGTCTGCATAAATCAGCGGCCGCGACG
The DNA here is from genome assembly GCF_036392335.1 of Vitreimonas sp. NCBI lineage: Bacteria > Pseudomonadati > Pseudomonadota > Alphaproteobacteria > Hyphomonadales > Hyphomonadaceae > Vitreimonas > Vitreimonas sp. Next base: position 6,250 of record NZ_DASVYD010000048.1, on the reverse strand, counting down.
CGTCCCAGCCATCGAGCGCGCGCGCCAGTGAGAGCGGTTCGCAAATCTCGGGCGCATCGAAGCGCTCGGTTTGCTCGGCCGCCTCGCGGGCGATGCTTTGCAGGCGATCGACGCGCACGGTCTCGGCGATCGTGCGTTGCGTGATGACAGGACGAATACGGCGCACGCCAAGCTCGGTGGCTTTCTCGACGATGAGATCAGTGGCGTGGCGCTTCACCGGCGCGAAGAGAAGGTCGAGATCGGGGGCTTCGCGTGGTTCGCGCAGCAACGCTTCAACCCGCACGCTCATGCCGCGCTTGGTTTTGGCGCTGACGCGCGCACGCCATTCGCCGTCGCGCGCATTGAACACACGCAAGCTGTCGCCCGCATCGAGGCGTAACACCGTGCCGACGTGGCGCGCCTGCGCTTCGTCCAGCGCGATCTCGGCGCCGGCGTGCAGTGTTTGATCGATCAAGAGCCGTGGATTGGCCATGCGCCTTGCTGCCTCGCCGCTGGCCGATTGGCAACGGCGCCGGATCGTTGCGTGAGCAGCGCGTGCGCGTCATGTTGCGGGCATGGTTCAGGCGCTCAACTATGCACTGCTGACGCCGCGCCTGCGGCTGGAACCCGTCACGCCCGCGCTTGCCGCGGCGGCGCGCGCGGGGCAGGCGGCGTTTGCCGACGTGCTGGGCGCGGATGCGCCGTCGGATTGGTGTGCGGCGAGTCTCGGGCTGGTGGCGCGGTCGATCTCACACGCCTGGGGGCCGGCGCCGGCGCCGACGCGCGTTGTTGCGGTGCACCGTGACAATTTCTGTGTCGTCGGCGACGTGCGTTTTGAGCCGTCGCTTCGCGCGGCGCGCGAATTCGAGATCGGCTATGGCGTGGCGCGTTCGCAACGGCGCCAGGGATACGCCGTGGAGGCCGCGGGCGCGGTGATTGACTGGCTTTTTGACGATGCGGGCGTCGAAAACATCATTGCAGGGTGCGATTCTGGGAACCTTGCATCGGTTCGAACCCTACGCCGCCTGGGCTTCTGGCTAGATTCTACCCCTGGTCAGACCTTTTGGTGGACGATGAGTCCCGAACTCCGTTCAGCGACGCACGCTTGACGCAGGGCGCGCGGCGCGGCTTGTCTGTCGCCTAAGTAAGGGAGGGCGCGCCGCGTGGCCCGCGCCCAGGGGATCGTAAATGACAGACCAAACCGCCGGCGCTGGCGCCGACGAGCAAACCTTCCTGGGCCATCCGCGTGGCCTGGTGACGCTTTTCTTCACTGAGATGTGGGAACGCTTCTCCTTCTACGGGATGCGCGCGCTGCTGGTGATCTATCTCACGCAGCATTTCTTGTTCTCCGACAACGACGCCCAGGGCCTCTACGGCGCGTACGCCGCACTGGTCTATCTGATCCCCGTTATCGGCGGCGTGATCGCGGACCGCTTCCTCGGCGCACGCAAGGCTGTCACTATTGGCGCCGCGCTGCTCGTGCTCGGCCATTTCGGCATGGCGTTCGAAGGTTCGGGCTCACGGCAATACCTGGATGTCGGCGCCGAGAGCTATCTTGTCACGGCCGAAGGCCGCGGCGGCGACCGCACGCTCTTCATCGATCTCCCCGAAGGCCGCGCCCAGCTGCGCTTCGATGTGACCGAGCATGTGAATCTTTCTGCAAACGGCCAAACGCGTCGTCTCGAAGAAGGCGGTTATACGCTCGCGTCGGAGCCGCCGACTTTGGTCTATTCGCTCTGCAGCATGGTCGGCTTGCCGTGCGGTGAGGCGCCGGCGACGACGCTGCAAATTCCAGGCGAAGGTGCATTCCCGGTGATCACCAGCGGTGAATCGCCGGCGGTCGAGATTAATGGCGTGAGCTATGTCTTCGAGCAGGCGAGCATCACGGAGGCGGTTGCGTTCAATGGCGACACCGTTGTGCGCACGCTGGCGGATGGATCCTACGAGAGCCGGGTCGAGCAAGAAGCTCTGTATGTGCAGATCCTCTATCTCTCGCTGGCGCTGATCATCGTTGGCGTCGGGTTCCTGAAGGCCAACATTTCGACCACGGTCGGCGCCCTCTATGCTGAGGGCGACCCGCGCCGCGATGGCGGCTTCACCATCTTCTACATGGGCATCAATCTCGGCGCTTTCCTGGCGACCTTGGCGTGCGGCTATCTTGGCCAAACCTATGGCTGGAAATACGGCTTCGGCCTTGCCGGCATCGGCATGGCGATTGGTTTGGCGCAATATCTGTTCGGGCAAAAACACCTTAAGGGCAAAGCCGATCCGCCAAAGCCGATCGGCGCCGTCACCGAAGGCGTTTTCTGGATTTTGGGCCTTTTGGCCGTGATCCCGGCCTGGATGCTGGTTCAGCAGGCCGAACTCATGGAGCATGCGCTTCCGATCGTGGTGCCGGCGTTGTTTGCGCTGGTGCTGGGTTACGCGCTGATCGGCTTTAAGGGCGCCGAGCGCTCCAAGATGGTCGCGGCTCTGATCCTGATCTTCTTCAGTGTCATCTTCTGGATGCTGTTCGAACAGGCCGGCTCATCGCTCTCCCTCTACGCTGAGCGCTCCACCGATCTGACGGTGGCGCAGCCAGGCACGCTCGCGCACATGATCACCACGGGCGCGCTGGCGCTGGTGGCCGTGTTCGGCGCGGTGATGGCCGTCGTGACCGTGGTCTCCTTCGCCCGCAAGCAGATCGACGCCGTCATGCTCGGCTATGGCTTGGTGTTCTTTGCTTTGCTCGCCGGCGCGGCGGGCTACATCGCTTACACGACCGGGCTTGGGGGCGGCCTCTATGAGATGACCGCGGCACAGACGCAGAGCTTCAACGCCGGCTACATCGTGCTCTTGGCGCTGCCATTCAGCGCAATGTGGATTTGGCTGGCCAAACGTAAGATGGAGCCGTCGACGCCGGTGAAATTCTCGTTGGGCCTCATCCAGGTTGGCTTGGGCTTCTTCGTGTTGGTGTGGGGGACGCAATTCGCGGGCGCAGACTTCCGCGTCCCGCTCGTCTTCCTCGCGCTGCTTTACCTGCTGCACACAACGGGCGAGCTCTTCCTGTCGCCTGTGGGTCTGTCGATGGTGACGAAACTCTCCGCAGCGCGCGTTGTCGGCTTGATGATGGGCGTGTGGTTCTTGTCGTCGTCGCTCGCGCACATTCTCGCGGCGATCATCGCGCAACAAACCTCTTCCGACACGATCGGCGGCCAGGTTGTTGACCCAGCCGCGCAGCTGCAAAGCTACATTTCGGTGTTCACCGCGGTGGGCATTTTGGGTGTCGCGACGGGCGTGCTGTTGCTGCTGTTGTCCCCTGTCCTGAAAAAGTGGATGGGTGACGTCCGTTAATCAAAAACACAATAAAAACAACAACTCGCCGGTCCAAGAGGGCCGGCGAGCTTGTTTTGGACGAAAGTGCTGACGAGGCGCCGTCAAGGCGTTGCGCCAAGATTTTTTTCCGGCTTGTGTGGGGGTGGACGGGGGCCGCTGGCCCGCCGTCTGGCCGTTAACCAAAAAGACACGATCGCCGCAAAGCGGAGCGAGTCCAGCCGGGTTTGGTCTCTACAAAGTGAGTCTTGGTCGCGCGCCTCAGCGACCGGATGGAGGTGTTCATGTCCCGGCCGCGCACGACCCGCTCCAAGAAGAAGCCCACGGAGGCTTCGGGGCAGGGATTGCGCCCTGAAGTCATGGACTTGCTACTCGGTTGGAAGTCCGACCACGGCAATCCCGACCCGATCGGCTTCGGCGCCCCGCGCCGGCCCGACGCCGCGATTGAGGGCGAAGTGCCAATCGTCTACGGCGAGGACCGGCATCTGGTTACCATCGCGCCCACCGGCGCCGGCAAGGGCCGGGGCGTCATCATCCCAAACCTGCTGCGTTTCGAAGGCTCGGTCATTGTCATCGACCCGAAGGGGGAGACTTGGCACGTCACCCATCGCCGCCGGAAGGAGATGGGCCAGGAGGTGCGCCTGCTCGATCCGTTCGGCGCCGTGTCCAAGAAGACCGATAGCCTCAACCCGTTTGACCTGTTCGACCGTCCTGGCGCGCTGCTCGACGCAGATTCCGAGATGCTGGCCTCGCTGCTGGCCGGCGATGTCGGCTTCCACAAGGAGCCCTTCTGGGACAATTGGGGCCGCTCGCTGATGTCGGGCGTGATCGCCGCCGTGGCCGAGACCTCGACCAAGAGCGAGCGGCATTTCGGCAAGGTGCGCGAAATCCTGATGAGCGACGACGCGGTCTATAATCTCGCCGCGCTGATCGAGAGCCACGACAATCTAAACAGGCTGTCGAAGCAGAACATCAGCTCGTTCCTGCCGATCACGGAGCAGACGCGCTCGGGCATCCTCTCGACAGCGCAATCCTATCTGAAAGTCGTGAACTCGGATTCAGCGCTGCGGTCGCTGTCGCGTTCGACGATTTCGCTCGACGCCGTGCGCAGAGGCGATCCGATGACGATTTATATCGTCATTCCGCCGGACAAGCTCGAAAGCCATGGCGCATTGCTTCGACTTTGGGTCGGCGCGCTGATGCTGACGGTGATGGGGCGTAAGCGTCGCCCAAAGCGCTCGACGCTGTTCCTGTTGGACGAGTGCGCACAGCTCGGCGAGTTCGGCCCCTTGCGCCAGTCGATGACGTTGCTGCGCGGCTATGGCTTGCAGGTGTGGCCCTTCTTCCAGGATTTGAGCCAATTGCAGCGACTCTATCCGAAGGATTGGCGCACGATCTTCAACAATGCGGGCGTGTTCCAGCTGTTCGGGGTCGCCAATCATCTGATGGCGAAGGAGAGCGCGGAGCTCATCGGCGATATCAATGCCGATACGCTGCGCGCCATGACGAAGGATCGTCAGATCATCGCGGTTTCGAACGAAAAGGCGATGAGTGCGCGCCTGCCGGATTATCTCATGGACGCGCCCTTCGCTGGCCAGTTCGACGCGAACCCGATGTTCGAGACGGATACGCCCAGCGCTGCGAAACGTCGGCCGCCCCGCGGCCGGTAACGAGTTGAACCGCCGGCTCACCGCCGGTTTCTTCTAGCCATGCCCGGCGCCGCCGCAGAAACGCGCGCGGCGACACCAGTGCAAAAGGCCGGCGGTTCAAACTTTAATTGTGCGCAGCGCGCTGTCGGGCCAATTCCTCTCGGAAGGCCGCTTCCAGCCGCGCATTGAGCGCAGGCAGCGCATGCGGATCGACGAACGCATTGGCGTCGCCCGCGGCTTGGCGCGCGCGGCGCTGCTCCAGGTCCATGAAGCCTGGGTGGTTGGTGAGCAGCACATCGGCTTGGATCGTACGCAAGCGCGCGAAGGTGGATTCGAAGTCGGACACGATGTTCGGATAGGCGGGCGGCGCGAGACTTTGGCCGGCGACGGTCGCGCTGCAATGAAAGAGCGCGCGATGCGCAGCGCCATCGGCGCCGGTGACATCCATCAGCCATGAGGTGCAGCCTGGCGTATGGCCGGGCGTGACCAGCGCCGTGAGCGTGACGCCGCCCAGTGTCAGCGTTTCATTGTCAGCGATCACGCGATCGACACGGATGGGTGGGAAGGTGAGATCTTCGGACGGGCCATAAGGAAAGCGCCCAGCCTCCAACGCGCCACGATCGGCTTCCGAAGCAACCATCTGCGCGCCGCTCGCCAGCTGGAGCCGCGCCAGGCCAGCCGCGTGATCGACGTGCGCGTGGCTATTTAGCAGATAGCGGACGTCGCGCATGTGAAAGCCAAGCCGCTCGACATTGGCGATGATCTGCGGCGCGGTTTGCGCGAAGGCGCCGTCAAGCAGGATATGGCCGTCCGGCGTGGTGATCAGAAATGCGCTGATGCCCTCGGCGCCGACATAATGGATGTTGCCGATGATGTTGAATGGCGCGGTCGGATTGTTCCATTCACGCCAATCGCTTGAAAGCGGCTGCTGCTCCGCGGCGAGAATCTGCGCTTCCGTCGCCAGAGGCGGCGCTGCGTTCCGAGGGAGAGGCGCGGTTGGCGCCGCGCAGGCGGCAACGAACGTGAGTGCGAGAGCAAGCGTGCGAAAGAGCATGCGCGCGGTGTAGCGAGGGCGACTGCTGCGCGCAACATCGCGCCTCTCTCAGAACGTGCCGCTCAGCTCCAGTGTGAACCAGGGACCTTCGGCGAATTGACGTTCGCGCGGCTCCTGTAGACGTAATGGACCGTTGCGGTTTGGATTGCTGACATCGCCGAAGAACCGCCGTTCGCGGTTGATTGTGCCGCTGGTTATGTTCACGGCCCAGAGGCGGAGTTTCATGTTGTTTGGAAGCGCAGTGGTTTCGATGAAC
>NZ_DASVYD010000047.1:0-53272 GCF_036392335.1 Vitreimonas sp. | reverse complement strand
CCCGCGGCGGGCCGTACGCGGCGCGTGCGCATCGTCGCGGCTGATGCGCACGATCACCGGGCGCTCGTCGCCCAAGCGAAGCTCGGCGATGTCGAAAAGGCGGTCGATCACGTAGCGGCCGCCTGAGACCCGATAATTGACGAGTCCGGCCTCGCCATTCTCGATGATGAAGAGCGGCGGCGCTTCGCTTGTCGCCATCGCTGGCGGAAACTCGATGTAGGTCTTGCGTCCGTCGTCAAAGACACGCACGGGCCGCCAGCGTGGATTGAATCCGCGGACGGTGCGGATGTGGTAGCCGAAGTTCAGCGTCTCCAACGCGATAGGAGCGCCTGCGAGGTCGCCGTCTGCGACGGCGGGATAGCGCCACGCAGTCTGAGCGGAATAGGTTTGACCGCCTGTTGCGATCGCTTCGATGGCGTAGCTGCGCCGGTCCGTGACGAGCACGATGTTGGTCCGAATGTTGGCGCGCGTCGGCTTAATGAGCAGCATGGCGCGTGCGTTGGCGGCGTCGCCGCCAATTGCCTGTTCAACCATCCAGCGGGTGGTGTCGCCCGCCGCGACACTGAGGATTGTCTCACCGGGTTCAAGCAGCACCGTCGAGATGAAGCCAGGCGCGCCATAGACTTCATAAATGGCGCCTGGCGCATAATCGTAGATCTGTGTTGCGTCGGTGAAATTGGCCGGGTCGGGACGCCGGCGCGCCTCAGCATTGGCTTCCGCAAGCGCAGCAAGCGGCGCCGAAGCCCTCGCGCTCTGCGCTTGCGCGGGCGCACCGGCTAAGCTGATGAGCGCGAAGCAAAGAAGGGCGGCTCTATTCATGGCTGAACTCGCGACGAGGAGAACGCGGGGGTTTCAGGCGACATCGAGAATTCGGTGATGAAGAGCCCCAGCGGATTGTGCATCAGCGCATCGGCGTTGCGCGGGCGGTCGAAACGCACGGTGAAGAGCCCGGTAAAACTCTGAGCCGAGCGCGCGTCGGCGCCGTGCGTCGCCTCTATCCAGCTTACCTGCCATGTCGCCTCTGAGCGCTGCACCACCGAGGTGATGACGGCGGTCCGCGCGCTCGTGCCCAAGCGCGCGAACGGATCGTCCTCGCGCGCGATCTCATTAAGCTGCTGCGACGCCTGCGGCGTCAGAAAGCGATACGCCGCAAACCAGTTCTGGCGCAGCACCACGCCATCGGTCGGAATCTCACGCACCAGCCGGACAAAATGACCGAGGAAGTAGCTGACTTGCGCGTCGGTCGGCGTGTAGCGCCCGGACAGCGGTTCAACCGAGAGCACCCGGCCTTGCGGGCTTACCTCAACAACGTGAACGAAGGTGCGTTTCTGTAGAGCCACGAACGTAAGACCGGCTGCAAGCACGATAGCGAGCAGACCGAGACCAAGAGCGAGCCAGCGCCAGGTCACGGCTGCCTGCACCGCCGACCCCATGCGCAAATCCCATGCTTGCTGAGCGCGCGCATAAGGCGTGTCCGGCGCATCGGACGCGTATGCTCGCGGAGGACGCCGGAAGGGAAAGTTCATGGCGCTACCTTCTCCATGTCAGGACTTCTGTTTCGGTTGCATGACCGCGTAGTTGGGCCGCGGGCGCGCGCCGCCGGTTGGGCCGCGTCCTCGCGCGGGGCGGCCACGCGAACCGCCGCGGCCGGAGGTCATGAGTTTCGTCGTGACCGCGGCGCCAACCACCATGCCGGCGCCAGCCATTGCGCCTTGAATGGGTTGCGCGGCCGAGAGGCTGGGATTGCCTTGCATCACTTCGCTGGCAAGCGCCGGCGCGAGGAAAGAAAGCGCAAGAATGGTGAGCCCGAACAAAAGAACATCGAGCGCGCCGCCATTGTCGAGCGTCATCGTCTGCGGCAGTTCGGCAACGAAGCTGAGGGCCACGCTTGCGACAAAAGCCAGGAGGAAGAGCCGGATCGCCGAGCTTGCGACCCATCCGAGCGGCCGCTCCGCCGCCCAAGCGGTGCCCGCGAACACGCCCCAGGGCAGGGCGACGAATGCTGCGAGCGAGCCAAGCTTGAAGGCGATGAGCTGGACGAAGATCTGCAGCGCCAGCACGAAGAAAGCGATGAGAATGATGACGCCCGCGAGCAATATGGTGGCGAGGGTTAGGAAGTCGGTGAAGATGTTCATGCCGTCGCCCAATTCCATGACGCGGCCGAAAAGCTCCTTGCCTTGAACTGCAACGCGGGCGGGATCGTGAAGTTGTGCGAGGCTCATGCCGGAGCCGCCGGCCTTTAGGCCGAGCGCAGCGCCTGATTGGTTGATGGCGCCGGCGACTGCATTCCAATTGTTTACGAGAAACGCGAAGAGGCCGACGAACAGCACCTTGCGAAAAAAGGGCGCGATCGGCGCCTCGGCTTTGAGCGCCCACATAGCGCCGGCGAGCGTGACCGAGATGACGATGAGCGCGTTCAGCACGAACGCGACATCGCCTTGGATCAACCCGAACCCCCGGTCGGCGAGACCGAGAAAGCGATCCAGAAAGGAATTGACGCTGCCGGTATTCATGAGAATCAGAAGCGCGGCTGCGCGGGCGGCGCATCGCTTGAGGCTTCGGTGGGAAAAGCGCGGCGGCGCACTTCACGGGCGCGCTCCTCGCGCGCGATCTGCTCGATGCGTTCGGTGGCAAGAGCGCGCGCTTGAGCGGCTTGCAGCGCTTGGAGCTGTGCGACCTGTGAGGAGAGGACGCCGATCGCTTGCGCCGTCGCTTGTTCGGCCGATGTCTGTCCCTGCGCACGGGAGCTTGCCTGGAGCGCTCGCGACATCGCGCGGTCGGCGTCCTCCAGCCCATCGCTGCTGGCCGACGCGCTGATCGTCATGAGCGCCTCAACGCTGTCGCGACTTTCCTCTAGCCAGCGGTCGGACTGGTTGAGCAACCTGTCGAGATCGAAGTTGGAGACATCTTCCGGATAGAGTTCGCGCATATCGTTTGCGATGGTTTCGGCGTTCTGCTGTAGTCCTTCCGCTTGGCGCAGCAGATCGCGCACCTGCCCGATCGAGGCCGACAGTTCGGGCGACATTTCAAGGCCCAGGCCCTCCAGCATCTGCGCCTGTTGTCGGATTTGCTCGATCTGGTTGTTGATCTGCGAGATCATGTGCGTCACTTGCGTGATGCTTTGCGCGAGATTGGCAGGATCAATCACGACCCATTGGGCGCGAGCGGGTGCGCCGCCCAGCGCGAGCGCGAGCGCGCAAGTGGCAATGAAAAGACGTGATTTGCGGGTCATGTGAGCGCTCCCTCAGTCTGGCGTTTTAGGTGCGGTGAAGTCGCGGCCGTGAAGCGCTGCAGAGCGAGCGCCGCATCGGCGAGGTTCTTGTGTTCGAGCCAAGCCGCGGCGAAGCCGGAGGCGGCGGCCTCCGCGCACACAGCATCGATGGCGCGCTGGTCTTGAGGCGTGGAGGCGCCGAGAAAGGCGAGCGCTGCGGGCCCGAGGGTCAAGTCTATGAGCCTGGCGCCGCTACGCGTCTGTACATAATAGTCCCGCTTGGGCGCCGCTTCGCCGATCAAAGCGATCTGGCGTGTGTTGAGGCCGAGCCCTTCGTAAAATGCGCGCGTGCGCGGCTCGCGCGCGCGATCGTTGGCCAAGAAGATGCGGGTCGGGCAGGCTTCAAGGATGGTGGCGGCGATTGTGCTGGCCTCGACATCGGCCACTTCTTGAGTGGCGAACACGACAGCGACGTTCTTCTTGCGCAACGTCTTCAGCCAAGCCTGGATTTGATTGGCGAATGCGCCATCGCGCAGATAGGCCCACGCTTCGTCCAGGATGAGCAGGGTGGGACGCCCGTCGAAGCGTGCTTCCAGCTTATGCACGAGGCACGGCAGCACCGCCGCCAGCGCATCGGCGCTCGACATAAGTTCGCCCATCTCAAAGGCTTGCACATCGTGCTCGGCGAGATGACTTTCGTCCGCGTCGATCAAGCGTCCCCAGGGTCCGGCATGCGTGAAGGGCTGAAGCGCTGCACGAATGTCGCTGTCCTGGATGAGCGCCGACAGGACAGAGAGTGTCCGCTCGTTTGCGGGTCGTGCGCCAAGCACCGAGAGTGCGGCCCAGATTTCTTCACGACGCGCCGGATCGATTGCGATGTTGGCGCGCTCTAGAAGCGCGATCAGCCAATCGCGCGCCCATGCGCGTTCGCTTTCATCATTGATATGCGCCAGCGGTTGGAGCGCGATCGATGCTTGCGCGTCGTCTTGCACTAGATCGACGAATGCGCCGCCAAGCCCCAGCACGAGCGCGCGGCTTGAGCGCCCAGCGTCGAGCACAAAGACTTGCGCGTAGGTATAGCGGCGCCATTGGGCGGCGATGAGACCGAGGAGAACGGATTTGCCAGCGCCGGTGGGTCCAACGATCAGAGTGTGTCCGACATCGCCATGATGGAGGTTGAGGCGGAAGGGCGTCGCCCCATCAGTTGCGGCAACCAGGAGCGGCGGGCCGTTCAAGTGCTTGTTGTGGGGCTCGCCCGCCCAAACGGCCGAGAGCGGCAACAGATGGGCAAGCGACGGGGTCAACAGGATCGGGCGCCTAAGATCGGCGTAGGGCTGGCCGGGCAACGAACCGAGCCAAGCCTCCACTGCGTTGATGGTTTCGAGCGCGGTGACAAAGCCCATGCCGTCGGCGACCTGGCGAATTTGGCGAATGCGCTCGAATGCTGTGGCCTCGTTTGCATCGGCGACGGTTATGGTCAGCGTCACATACGCCGCGCCTGCGGCTTCGCCGTTTACTTTCTGCAAGGCCAGATCGGCGTCTTCGGCTTGCGCTGTGGCGTCGTTGTCGAGAAGCGTTGCTTCTTCGCGATAGAGCGCTTCGCGCAGGAGTGTGAGGATGCCCTTGCGCTTAGAGAACCAGCGTTTGCGGATCTTCTCAATTTCGGCGCGCGCTTCTTCGCGGTCGAGCGGCATGACGCGCGTCACCCAGCGATAGGGCACGCCCAACCGGTTGAGGGCGTCGAGAAGGCCGGGCTCGGTCTCGCTCACATAAGCGCGGACGGAGAGCACCTTGAGGTGAACTTCGCCGAGTTGTAGCGCGATGCCGCCAACAAGAGCAGAGTCGGCTACGAGCTCGTCGATGTGAAACGGCGTCGGTGGGACGGCGATGGGATGCGGCCGGTCCGAAATGCACGAATGCAGATAGGTGAGTGTCTCCGCGCCATCGAGAAAGCGCACTTCGTTCATGACAAGGTCAAGCAGCGCTTTGAACGATTGCGTCTCCTCAATGAAGCTTGCGAGGCAGGCTCGGTAGTCGACGCCAATCTGACCGGACGAGGCGCCATGCTCGAATAGAGCGGCTTCCAGCTTCCCCGAGGTTTCGCTGGGGGGAAGCCATGACAGGGTGAGATAGTACGCGCTCTCGAAGCGCCCACCGGCCGCGGCGAAGTCTTGTGCGCGTTCCTGGTCAATGAGCCATGAGAGGGCGTCCGGCCAGTCGCTGATGGGATATTCTTTAGTCTCAGTTCGGCGCGCTTCCACGTGCAGGCACCAACCCGACCCAAAGCGCTTCAATGCGTTGTCGAGCCTGGTGCTTGCGCCGGTCAATTCAGACAGCGTCGAGGAATCGAGATCGGGTCCGCGAAATGTAAGCGTACGCTGGAAGGCGCCGTCCTTATTGATGACGACGCCATCGGCGACGAGTCCGGCCCAGGGCAACCAGTCGGCCAGCCGGGCCTCTGTCTGGCGATAGGGACGGAGGTCCATCATCGCAGCCTCACGCGCTGAAGTAGGAAGGCTTGGCCATGGCGCGCGGCCAGGTGTCCAAAAACCAGGGATCGCGCGATGATGCGTAGGCGCCGGCGCCTTGGATGATCGCCCAGAGCGGAAGTCCGATGAGCGGCTGTTGCAATCCAAAAGCAATGGCGGCGGCGACCGTTGCGTTCATGATCGCGAATGTGCGCGGGACGCCGGCAATGAGGAGCGGACGCGTCAGCGACGTGCGCAAAGCGATGCGAAAGCCTTCGGGTTCGTCGAGCATCAGAGCACCGCCCCGCCGGCAAAGCCGAAGAAGTCGAGGAAGAACGAGACGGCTGCGAACATGATGGCGATGCCCAGGCCAACGAAGGCGAGCTTCCTGATGCCACCGCCGCCTTCACCAAAAATGATGCCGACGCCAGAGATGATAATGGCGATGACAGCTGCTGCGCGTGCGACAGGCCCGGTGATCGAATCCACCACTTGCTGGAGGGGCGCTTCCCACGGCATGCCGGAGCCGGAGGCGAATGCCGGTCCAGCGCTGGAAACGACAAGCACGATCACTGCGCTCGTTGCGGCCACTTTGAAGCGTGATGTTTTCATCGCTGGTCTCCCTTGCAGCTGACGATTTCTTCGATGCGGCGGCCTTGCGCCGTTCGGGACATAAAGACGATGGTGTCGACGGCGGACGCGATGAGCCGCTCGGGACGCGCGGCGCCCGTTTCGAGGCAAAGATCTTCAAGCCGCAGCAGCGCGTCGGCGGCGGAATTAGCGTGGATGGTCAAGAGCCCGCCAGGATGGCCGGTGTTCCAGGCTTTCAAGACTTCGAGCGCCGCGCCGTCGCGCACTTCGCCCACGACGATCCGATCAGGACGGAGGCGCAACGTCATTTGCACGAGGTCGCGCATCGAAACTTGCGGATGCGTGCGCTTGGTGAGGAGTTGCACCACATCGGCGCCGGCGCACTGCAGTTCCGCCGTGTCTTCCAAGATGAGCAGGCGCGAAGTGGAAAAGTCGGGCTCTGCGAGCAACGCATTGAGGAGCGTGGTCTTGCCTGAGCCTGTGCCGCCGGCGACCACGATGTTGCGCCGTGAGACAATGGCCTGGCGCAACTTTGCGGCTTGCGCGGCGGAGGCAATGCCGGCGCGCACGTAATCGTCGAGTGTGTAGATGAGCTTTGGCCGCTTCCTGATCGCCAACACCGGCGCGCTGACGATGGGCGCGATGAGCGCTTGCACCCGCGCGCCGGAGCCGGGGAGCGTCGCGGCGAGGAAGGGATGGTCTTCAGTCACTGTTTCGAATGCTTCGGCTGCTAAGAGGCGGATCGCGATTTCGCGCTCAGCGACGCTGAGGCGTGCGTCTGTCACCTCGATGCCGCGGCCGACGCGATCGACGCGCATCTGGCCATCGGAGTTGATCAGCACTTCGACGACAGCGTCATCTGCCAAAGCGGCCTGCAACGCCGGACCGAGAGCGCCTGTCAGGGATGCAAGGCGCCGCTCGGCGACGATGCGCTCTTGAGAAGGAGTGATCGCATTCATTCCGTCGCTCCATTCATGGGCGCGCCGGCGTCTGCTCGGCGGCCGTGGGCCGCGTAGGGAAATAGCGTCTGACCGGGCGCCATGCTCTCGGCGAGAAGTTCAAGGAAGGACTGAAAGCGCCGCTCGGCGACAGCGTTGGTGGCGTCGAGCGTTTCCTCCCGTGGCGGCGGCGTGTGCTCCAGCCACACTCGGATGAAGAGAAGCAGAGTCTCTTTGACGATGGCGATTTCGCGCTCGCGCACCACTTCGCGCTTTTCGACACGGTCGAGCCGCAGCTTCACAGTGTCGGCGACCGCTTCATCCTTTTCGTCGAGGAAGATGCGGCGCAGCGCATCGGCGGCCGCGCGCGTCGTCGGCAGGCCGCGCAGGCGAGCCTCTAAATCCAGCGCACGCGCGAGATCGTGTTCAAGATAGATCGTGATCTTCTTTTTCGGCTTGGCGCTCATGAGCCAGCCTCGCCGGCGGAATCTTCGGAAGGCGGGCGCAGCGCAAAACGTGAGGACGCTGGAAGCGTGGGTTGCGCGGCGGATGAAGGGTCAACCTCGCCGCTGTGATCTGGTCGGTTCGCTTCCAACGCAGAAAGGAGGTCGCCCTGCTGTTGCTCCGGCGCTGGACGCGAACGCAGCGGCGTTTTCTGTGTGAGCGCGCGATTTATTGCGCCATCGCGCCCTGGCGGCGCGTCGGGCGCTCGGCGTTGCGCGAAGCCGAGTGACGAGATGCCGGTCCACGGTGAAGGCAGTGCGCGGCGGCGCGCCTCCTCAGGGGCAGGCAGCAGCCGCATTCGGAAGACCGGCTCCTCGTCGTAACGCAGTTTCTGGGCGCGCAGCGGCTTTGCGCCGGTGACGAAGATCAGTTCCTCGCCTTCGCTGAGCCGGCGCACCTCTGACGACAACAGCAGCGGGCGGCGTTCTTCTCGATACGTGATTGCGCGGTGGTCAAGCCCGAAGAATTGGCGCTTGCCCGACCAGGTTTCTTGCGGACGCATCTCAAAGATGTCGCCGGCAAGCTTGGAGATCGTCTCGGCTGTTTCAACATCGGTTGCGGCAAAGCTCGTGACGATCTGGCAATTATCTAGAATCGTGTGATAGCGGCCATAGGCTTGCGTGACCTGATGCAGTGACTGGGTGACGAGATAGGCTTTGAGGCCATAGCCGGCCATCGCGCCCATCGATTGCTCGAACACGTCGAGCTTGCCGAGTTGCGGAAACTCGTCGAGCAAAAGAAGAAGGTTGCGCTTCTTTTCACGTCCGTCGGCGGCGCGTTCCTGATGCTCCATCAGCACGCGGAGGACGGCGCCGAAGACGAGGCGAATGAGCGGTTTGACTCGCTTGGCGTCGTTGGGCGGCCAGCACAGATAAAGCGTCACCGGCTCGTCGGCGCACATGAGGTCTGAAATGCGGAAGGTCGATGTCGCCGTGTTCTGGCGCACAAGCGGATCGGCGAAGAGGCCGAGATAGCTCTCGGCGGTCGCCTTGATGCCAGCGCGTAACTTCTCGTGATAGGCGGCGTAAGAGTGGGCGGCGCGCTTTACTTCGGGGTGCGTTTCAGGCTCGCCGCTTGCTTCGTTCTTGCGATGGAGCGTCGCCTCCATCAGCTTTACGGTGTCGTCGAAGCGGGCGAGCAACTCGAATACGCGCGCCAGTGTCTTGCTCGGAAGGGGCTCAGCGTACACGACGTGAATGATGAGCCCGGCGAGGATTTGCTTGGCGGCGCGGTCCCAAAACTCCTGAAAACGCCCGTCGCCGTATGGGTCGGCGATGAGCTCCACGAGATTTTGAACGTCTCGCACCTCTTGAGCGCCTGGCCGGATCGTATCCAGGAGATTGAGGCGATCCGAGATTGCCTCGGTCGGTGCAAAACGGATCACCGGGCCGAGCCTTGCGCGCCAACCCGCTGTGCCGGGAAAATCCACGCGCGTGTCGCCGGAATGAAGTTCGCCCTTCAAGTCCAAGACGAGGATCGAATGCGGGCAGGCGAGCAAGGTCGGGATGACGCTGCCGCGTGTCTTGCCCGAGCGCGTGCCGCCAGTCAGCAAGAGGTGATGTGGGCCATCGTAGGCGAGAATCTCGCCATCGAATTTGCCGATGACAATGCCGCCTTCAGCGAAGAGGCCGGCCTCGCGCGCATCCTTGCGGCCGCCCCAGCTCTTTGCGCCGAACGGCCGCTGGCTGGGATGAGGCGATTTCAGCGCGAGCAGCACAAGCATCGCGCTCGATAGGAAGCCGACGAAGACGAACAGTCTCGGCAACGCAAAGGCGCGCGGGTAGTTGGCGCTCCAGCGCTCCGACCAGGTCAGAACCGAGAAGGGTGCGTAAATCGGCGTCGAGCCGAATACAAAGGTCGGCCTGCCGAGCGCTGCTTGGTAGTTGAACGTCCGTGCGCATGTCTGAGTCGCGGCGAAGCACGCAAGCACGCTGATTGAAGCGGCGGCGATGCCGCCCCACACCAATCGCATATGAAACGTCCGCTCCCACATGACGAGAAGCGTCTCGTTGAATTCCTAATGGCGCCACATGTTGCAACTCTATCGAGGCATGCCGCGCGACCCGCGACGACTCGCGTGCGAGTTTCGTCACGCGCATTGGTGTTAAGCGCTCAATTGAGGCGGCGCTTGCCAGGTGATGTGGCGTTCGAAATCGGCTACACTTCGACTTGCATGCGCGAAAACCTCATCAGCGCCGAGATGATCGCCTTCGCCGCCGCCTGCGATGCGGCGGCGACGCTGCTCGAACTGGAAAGCATTTGGCGAGAGCGTTTGGTTGAGATGGGATTCACCTTCGTGGCTCTCGGCGTCCATGCCGACCCGTTGCGGCCCGATAACGCGGCTTATGTATTCCAGAACTACCCGGAGGAATGGATCGCCCACTTTTCAGCGCAGCGTTACCACCTCGTGGATCCGGTCTATCGCGCGGCGGAGGCCGGGAGTGGGGATTTCGTTTGGACGGACCCTGAGTTTCTTCAGCCGCTGTCTTGGCGACAGCGCCGCATCCTCAATGAGGCGCGCGAATTCGGGCTCCGCCATGGGCGCACCCATAAGCTGGCCTCCATTCTTCCGCGTCGCGCGTCCGCATCCTTGGTAACGAGCGAGCCGGACATGCCGGAAGACGTTTATTCCGCCGGCAAATTGATCAATGTGGTCGTGCATCACCGCGCGGCCGAGATGTGCATTGCATCGGCGCCCCGTTTCGCAGAGCTACACCGGCGCGAGCGGCAATGCCTTGAGCTTTGCGCCAGTGGTCTCGTCGATGCTGAGATAGCGCAAGGGCTGGGGCTCAGCGTCGCCACGGTCCGGCGCCATATCGAGCGCGCGCGTGTCCGCTTGGGCGCCAGCACACGCATTCAAGCCGTGGCGCGTGCAATCAGTTCTGGCCAGATCAAACCGATCGCCTGAGAGCCGACCTTCGAAATCTTTCCCAAAATCGTGGTGAAGATTTCTCAAACGATATTCACGTTGCACCATAACCAAGATTTGTCGCGTAATCGTCACGCTCGCGCTTGTCTTCGATCTCTCTTCGCCATCTAAAGTTGTTGGGGCGAGGAGGATTACATGCAAGCCCGGATCAATTGGGCGTTCGCAGAAGTCTGCGATCGCGCCACGAGCGTTGAAGAACTTCATGCCGCGTTTATGCGCGAAATCCGCGAACTCGGCTTCACGCATGCCGCATGCGCCTCTCATGTCGATCCGCTGCGGCCGCCCGCGGAAGCAGTGATGATGGTGGACTATCCGCTTCCATGGCTGCAGCGCTTCAGTGACCAGAACTATGCGAAGCGCGATCCCGTCTATTGGAGAGCGAGACGTCAGACGCTCCCATTTCAGTGGAGCGACCGCGTCTTTCGCGCCGGCCTTGCGGCCGATCAGGTTCGGATCTTGAACGAAGCCGCCGAAGCAGGCCTCGTCGATGGGATCACTATTCCCATCCATGCGCCCGACGCATTGCCAGCCTCTTGCTCGCTGGTCATTGGGCCCGATGGTGTTGATCCGCTCAATGCGCAGAAGGCCACTTGGTACGGCGTCTATGCGCATGAATGCGCGCGGCGACTGCGTCTTGCGGGGATACCTGCGAAGCCCGTTCTGAGCCCGCGAGAGCGTGAATGTGTGCAACTCTTGGGGCAGGGCAAGGATGATGGCGACATGGCCGTGATTCTGGGCCTCAGCGAGCATACTGTGCACAACATCGTTCGCCGCGCGATGCACAAATACGGCGTGGCTAGCCGCGTGCAGGCATTCGTGCGCGCGCTCAAGGACGGGCAAATCAGGCTCGAAGATGTGTGCTGAGATCACCTAACGCGGCGCTGTCAATAGGCACGTCCGTGCCTATTTTCGAGCGGCTCGGAATCCGCATGCTCTGGCCGTCCTTTGACGACCGGAGCCCCCATGATCCACATCATCACCGCTGAGAACCGGCGCCACTATCACCACGCGCTGATGGAGATGCATCGCCAGCGCAAGGAAGTTTTCATCGACCAGATGAAATGGCGCCTGGAGGAAAGCGCCGGCATCGAGATCGATTCTTACGATTGTCCCGAGGCCATCTACCTTATCGAAGCGTCGGCGCCGCGCGCGCCGGTGACAGGCTCAGCGCGGCTGCTCAAAACTGATCGCCCGCATCTTTTGGCCGATCACTTCCGCTTCCTGTGCGATCACGAACCGCCGGCAGGGCCCGATGTGTGGGAAGCGACGCGGTTTTGTCCAGCACCCGATACGGCGCACGGCCAGCCGCGCCACGATCTGCTCGCGCGCATCATCGCCGGCATCATGGAGACTGCGCTTATCTTCGGCACCGAGCGCGTCACGTTCGTGGCGAGCGCAGCGCTCGCGCCGCTCGCGGCGAAGGCCGGCTGGGATGTAGCGCCGCTCGGCCGACCGCGCCGTGTCGGCGGAGATCGTCTCACGGCTTTCGTTGCGTCGATCGATCAGCAGGGCTTGAAGCGCGTGCGCCAAACCAACGGCATCAAAGCGCCGGTCACCCGATTTCTCGGCGGCGATGTCACTCAGGCGGCCTGAAGGAGAAACACCATGATGAAAGCTTCCAACGTCGTGCCGCTTGCGCCTGTGGATCAGGATCACCTATCGATCCTGGAACGAGACGGATTTGTCGTGCTTGAAGACCTGCTCGACGAGCGGCGCTGCCGCACGCTCGCGGAGGAGCTCGAACCTTGGCTGGAAGCGACGCCCAGGTGCGAAGGTGACTTCTACGGTTGGAATACAACGCGTGTGGGCGGGCTCCTCTCGAAGGCGCCAAGCGTGCGCGATTTGGTCATGGACCCCTACATTTTGGCGATCGCCGAGGCATTGCTCAAACCGAATTGCGACTGCATCCAGCTCAATCTGACCCAGGCCGTGCGTGTGCATGGTCGGGAGCGCCCGCAAGCGCCGCACCGTGATGAGGAGATGTGGCCCTGGCCGACCAACGGGCGCCACTGGCTCTTGAACGTCTTGTGGGCCGTGAGCGACTTCACCGAGGAAAATGGCGCGACGCGGCTTTGGAAGGGTAGCCACCGCGCGGCGCTGGATCGCGGTGTCGATCCCGCAGATAGTGTGCCCGGCGCCATGAAGGCAGGCTCGGCGCTCCTCTTCCTGGGCTCGCTCACGCACGGCGCAGGCCAGAACCTCACCGCGCTCCCACGCACCGGAATCATCGTCAGTTATTGCTTGGGATGGCTCAAGACGTATGAGAATCAATTTCTAGCTTATCCGCGCGAGGTCGCAGCTTCCTTTCCGACAGATCTCCAACAGCTCATCGGCTATCGCATCCACCGGCCCAATCTTGGAGGCTGGGAAGGGCAGGATCCGATCAACTACCTGCGAGAGCGGCGTGGGTTCATGCCGCACGTTGATGCGCTGACACCGGAGATCGAGGCGCAGCTCAAAGCGCACTATGCCGGGAGCGACACACGGGGTGGGGATGGCGCTTGATCCGCGTCCCGGCGAACGCGTCTATCAGGAGATAAAACGAGCAATCTTGTCGGGCGAGCTTGTGATCCTGCAACGTCTCGACATCGACAAGCTTGCTTCTCAGTTTGGCGTGAGCGCCACACCGGTTCGGTATGCGTTGGCCATACTGGCCGCAGAGCGACTCGTCAGACTGAATACGTCGCGGATATATCAAGTGGCGTTTTGGTCGGAGCGAGAGCTGCGTGAGCTTTATCAGTGGCGTCAACACCTGACGAAGTGGGCGCTGCAATCATATGCGCCGGAAGCTCTCTCGGCGCTGTCGCCGGACACTGACTATGCCGGCGCCTATTTGGCGATGATGGGCCATATCGATCGCAATGCCAATACCGAGGCCCGGCGTGCTGGCCGCTCCGCCGATGAGCGTCTTCAGCAAGCTCTGCGCGCTGAAACGGACGCGCTGCCGGGCGCTCATGAGGAGTTGATTCAGATCGCCGCCTCACTTGATCGCGGCGGCGCTGTACTCGCTAATAAGCTGCGCAGATATTTTGAGCGGCGCATCAGTCATTGCGCCGTGATAAGAAGTGCGGCACACGCCAAGGCGATGCCCAACAATGGCGGCTGAAGCGTCTAAAAACTTCCCACGAAATCTTTAGCCCGATTGTCCCCCAAATCTTGCTGAGCCGCAGCACACTCTACGCGCCGCAAGGTCGTGCGGTGAATGGAGAGTGCAATGCGTGAAGATATCGAACGCCAAGAAGACATCGTGGACCTCGGCGCTGCGACGGAAGTGACGCAAGGGATCTACGATCCCGTGAAGAAGGAAAACCTCGTCACGCCGCAAGCGCGCGACTTCTGATCGGCCCCTGCGGCGCGGACGCCGTCGTTTGCGCCGCAGACCAACTGCTGAAGGAGCTCTGAGATGGAAGCCCACGAAGACCTGAATCACGACGAGACCGTGACCGACCTCGGGCCCGCGAGCGAAGTCACGCTCGGGGTTTGGGACCCGATTTTCAAAGAGAACTTCGTGTCGCCGCACATGCGCGACATGTGAACTCGCGAGGAACGCCGGGCGCGTGATCCGCGCCCGGCGACGCTGCCCATGACAACCTACCAATTGAGCCCGCACGTTCGCGCATGCACGGACGGCGGCTATATCGTCTTTCTCGACTTGCGCCTCGACCGCTACTGGAGCGTGCCGTTACGGACAGCTCCCGCCATCGCTGGATTGGCAGACACGGAATGTGCGCAGGGGAGCGGCGCGCGGCTCATTGAGCTGGGCCTGATTGAGCAAGCGCGGGCGTGTCCTGCGCCCCAGGAAACCCGTGGAGCCGCGCCTGGGCAGAAGCTTCTCCCCACTGACCATTCTCGTGCATCGCTTTTTGAGTATGGCCTGTGCGTGTCCGCGTGCTGGTGGACCGCAGGCACGCTGGCGCGGCGCAGATTGGATCTGACACTTGCGCGCTTAGCGGAGCTGAAGTCGCGCGCCGTGATGCCAGAAGCGGACGCGCAGCATTTGATTGGCGTGTTCGAGGCATTCCGGCCCTGGTTTCCGCGCCGGCGCGTGTGTCTCTTCGACGCCTTGGCGCTGTTTCGCTTCATGTTGATGCATGGGCTAAGACCAGACCTCGTGTTTGGCGTGCGCACGGCGCCCTTCGCCGCTCATTGCTGGGTCGAATGGGAAGGCAGGCTCGCTGGCGACAGTTCTGATCATTGCGCGTCTTTCGCGCCGATAGCCTGGGTGTGACCCGTGGCGTTCGTTGGTTTCCGCTGGACGCCGGGAGAGCGCGAGCAGACGCGCACGGCCCGCGCGCTCTCCGAACGCCTGGCCGAGGGCGCCACGTCTCTCATCGATTGGCGCGGTCTTGTGCTGCTGCATCGCGGAGCAGGGCCGATCGAGGTGCTACCTCATGGCATGGGCTTTGTTTTCGGCGATCGTTTCGGACGCGAGCCTGATCCGTCGCCGCCATGTGAGTCGTGCATCGATCCAACGCCAACCTGGATCGCCGAGCGATGGGGCGCTTATGTCGCCGTCCTGATCGATCGCGGCTTTGACATCGTTCGCGTGCTTCGCGATCCAAGCGGCGCGCGTTCTTGCTTCTTTTCCGAGATCAATGGCGTGCGGATCTTCTTCTCGGATGCCGAAGATTTCCTTCGGCTAGCGCCCGAAACCCGCGCCGACCTCGGGTTCATTCGCGCATTCTTGCGATACCCTCCGCATGTTGGCCGGCGAACGGGCCTTGAGGGCGTTGAAGAGCTGGCGCCCGGAGAGTGCGCGGTCTATCCGCAGCAAGGATGGGGGATTGAGGCGGCTTGGACGCCACGGGATTTCGCGCGCGCCAACAGGCCGCTTGACTGGCGCGAAGGCAAAGAGGCGTTGCGCAGTGCGGCGGACGCGACCGTGAAGGCGTGGGGCGGATCGCATCAGCGGATCGCGCTCCGACTTTCAGGCGGTTTCGATTCATCAGTCATGCTGGGATTGCTACGCTGCAACACCGAGGCGGAGGTCATCTGCGTCACGGAATATTGGGAAGGCGCACCCGAGGGTGACGAACGCGATCACGCGCGCGCGGTCGCAGCCGCAAATGAAGCAGAACTCAAGGAGCTGCGCTTCGATCCGACGCGGGTAAATTATGCGCTGTGCTTGAATGCGCCGCTCACGGCCAAGCCGACACTTACGCTGCTCACTCTGGGCAATCGCGACCTGACGGCATTCTACGACGACCTTGGCGCAAGCCTTGTTACCTCCGGTCAAGGCGGGGACCACATCTTCCAGCGAAGCCGCACGCCTTCGATCGCGGCCGATGCGCTTTGCGATGGCGTGCGTCCCGGTGCGCTCGTGGAGATCGCGCTCGACACCGCGCGGCTTACCGGACAGCCGGTCTGGGACGTGTTGGCCGCCATGGTCGTCGGCGCAGCGCGGCTCAAGCCGCCGGTTCGGCCTCGTTCCAATGTCATGGGCGCTCTCAAACCGGCAGGGGACGATGCTGAGGCGCCGGCCAACCATGCGTGGCTTGCCGAACTGCGTTGGGTAGCGCCGGCGCGCGTGCTCAGAATTCATCAGCTGCTGCAAGCGCTCAGCTATTTTGATGAAGCCGCTCTCCCCGGCGGCGCCGGCACGCACCCGTTGCTGCTATCGCAGCCGATCGTCGAAACTTGTCTGCGCATTCCACCCTATGTGATGACAGCGGGCGGCAAGGAACGATCGCTCGCTCGCGCGGCCTTCGCTGATATTGTTCCTCCCGATGTCGCGCGCCGCGTCACCAAGGGCGAAACCACACGCTACTTTGCGGCCGTCCTTGCGGCCAACGAGTCGTGGATTCGAGACGTTTTGTGCGGAGGGCGCCTCGTTCAAGACGGCGTCGTCGATGCCGACGCGCTTAAACGCGCGCTCACGGGCGGTTGGGTGCAGGACGGAATGGCGGCGGACGGTCTCTATGCCCTGATCGCCGCCGAATGTTGGCTCAGAAACTTGGAGACGGCGCGTGAGCGCGCCATGTCGGCGCTAGCGGCTGCCAGTGCGGTCTCGCAAGGCGCGCCACCGCTCTAGCCGGCCTGGCTCGTCCGGATCCTCGCGTTCGACGCCGCGTAACCAGAAATCCAGCCAATCCATCGCCCGCGTCTGCGCGGCCAAGAGCTGTGCCGGGCGCCATTTGATGTGATAGGCGCCTGGATAGACATAGAGGTCGAACGGACGATTGAGTTCTTCAAGCCGTGTCGCCAATGGAAAGCCCATAATGGCTTCGCTTTCTGCGAGGTTCATGAGGAGGGGCGCGCGAATCCGCTCAGCATGCAGCACGGTCGTGTTGCGCGCCCACCAGGCGGCCCACGGATCGTCGTCTTCGGCATTGGGTCCGCGCATGCCTTCGCTCAAGAGGCTCTGACGAAATGCGCGGGAGCCAAGCGTCCATGCGGTCATATCCGTGGGCTGGGTGCTGGCGACGGCCACTGCGAACAGGTGGGAATTGGTGATCGCCCAATAGAGGGTCTCCGCGCCGTCGCTGAATCCAGTAATGCCGATGCGGCGCGGATCGCTCAGGCCGCGCCTGTCGAGTTCAGCCAGCATCGCCTCCAGCGCTGACTGCTTCATCAGATTTTCGGAATTGTCCAACGCGGTCCGCTGATCGAGTTCACCTTGGGAAAGGGCTGCCTCGGCGCCGCGCCATTCGGGACGATCGACGCTCAGCACGAAATAACCGCGGCCGGCCAGCGGCAGAATGGGATATTCGCCGCCGACCCCGCCGCGCAGAAAGCCGCGCGAGCGGTATTGTACAACAACGACTGGATAACGACGCCCCGGCCGATAGCGCGCAGGGAAGGCGAGATGAGCGAAGGAAGCGTTGCCGTAAGCGTCGTTGACTTCGATGGTCTCAATGCGTGGCTGGTCGAACGCACGCCAACCGGGGTTCGGATCGTAGAGTTCAATGAGATCGCCCGTATCGACGTCGATGGAGACAATGCGGCGCGGCTGGAGAGGATTTTCCTGCATGCAGACCAGCCGAGTTGCCGCGCGGGCGCAGCCGAACAATTCTTCGTCTTCTCGTCGGATGCGGTGGACCGTGTTGGCCCGCCCGTCCCATGCATAAAGGGCCGTCAGACCTTGCCCGTGTCCCTCCATGCGGCGAAACACAATCCGCTCGCCAAAGACCCACGCGCCGAGCATTCGTCCGCTGCAGGCAGGATCTGCGCACATGATGACGCTGCCGCCGTCTAGCTGAGCACGATAGAGGCCAAGCGCAGGCGTAGAGGCGCGGTCGCCGGGAGTACGCGGCGCGATCCATGTCGCGCTGCCTTCGGCTCTGTCCTCCGCGATGGCGGTGTTTGGTGCGGGAGCGTGAGGCCGGCCGTTCAACACCTCGCTTTCGGCTGAGGTTGCGGAGCGACGCGTTCGGGTTTGAACATCCATAACGAACTGCGTGCGGCCAGCATTGGTGGCTGCAAACGGACGAAGGCTCGCATAAGGCGTAAAGAATTCATCGGGATGAAAGCCGACGCGCTCGGCATGCAAGGTGGCTGCGCTGAGAGACCCTCGTGGCGCGTCTATCTCCACCACCAAATTATTGTCGTCGAGCCATTGGAAGCGGAGCACGTCTCCCGGTCCGTCGACAAGCAATTCAGCCGGCGACCCATCAAGCGCTACGCGCCAGAGTTCGACGCGTCCTTCGCGCGCCGCCAGGTAGGCGAGATATCGGCTATCAGGTGACCATGCCGGCGCTCGATCCATCGCGGCGCCGGTGGGTCCGAACGGCGTGTTGCGCAGGATGATATCGCCGGCGTCCGCTATCCTGCGCGGAGCACCGCCAGCGCTCGACATGACAAGAAGCCGGTAGCGATAATCATTTTCGCGGACGCGCGTCTCGCGGGCAAACACCGCGATATTTAGGCCGTCCGGGGATAGTGAAAGGCCGCCGCGATAGTCTCCGAGTTCGACCAGCGCCAGCATATCCTCCGCGCCTGGGGGGCGCGCCGCTGCTTGGCTTGCGAAGAGGAGGGTGATCCCCGCCAACACAGCGGCGCGCGTGAGGCGCATTACCAACGCTGCCTCACTTCAACCATGACAACGCGTCCCACCGGCGACGCATTCAGCGTATCGAAGCCCATGCCGATCGGATTGTTGGCGAAGGGCGGGTCTTCATCGGCGAGATTGCGAATGTCGAGGGTGATTTCGGCGCCGGAGCCGTCCTCGCTCTGTCCGAACCGGCGCGTCAGTCGCGCGTCGAAGGTTGTCCACGAACTAATCTCGCGTTCTGGCGAGCTCAGATTATCGCGGTAAGCGTCCGTGTATTGCAGCGAGAGCGCGCCGCGCCACGCGCCGGTATCGAGCGCCACGCCCGCCCGCCCGCGCCAGTCAACGGGATTGAGTATGGTGTCGAGCACGTCGGTATCGGCGAGCGAGGGATTGTTCTGTCGTGAAAACTGAAGAAGCCCGCTCGCCGTCGCGAAAAGCGAAAGTTCGCCCCAATCTGTGTCGAATGCATAAGAGGCGGAGAGATCAACGCCGCGCATGCGCAGTGAAGCAAGGTTGGTCAGCCGTTCGTCCCAGATGACTTCGATGCCGTCGGGCGGAATGATTCCCGATACGTCGTCGGCGAGCGCCAGATAGTCAGCGATCTGCTGCGGCGTTGGATTGCGGATGAAATAGCCCTGGTATTGATCGGGGTTCTGGAAAGCGTCGAGAATGAAGCCGGGGTTCGCGATCCGGTTGGAGAACTCGATATCGAAATAGGTTGCCGACACTCTGAAGCCGTCCAGCCATGACGGCGCAAACTCAAAGCCGGCGGTCCATGTTTCAGCCTGTTCGGGTTCGAGCCCGCGGTTGGCGCCGAGGATCTGTAGTAGGCCGGTTGAACCGTTGGTGGCGTCGGGGTCCAAGAAGCCAGGAAGCGAGCCGATCGACGCGCCTGTGCCGCCCAGCATCTGCGCAAATTGCGGCGCCTTGAAAGATTCGCCCCAGGTCGCGCGCAAAGTCAGATCGGAAAGGGGACGCCATTGCACCCCGATTTTCGGTGTTGTCGCCTCGCCGAAGTCGGAAGAGTCTTCGCGACGTACAGATAGAGAAAGCGACACCGCCTCGAAAACCGGAAGGAAGGCTTCGGCGTAAAGCGCATCTGTGGTGCGCTCCCCCGGCGCCTGCGTGAAGGGGTTGGTGACAAGACCTGAGCCGAAAATCTCTTGGCGGTCGATGCTGAAGGTTTCGTGGCGCCGCTCGACGCCGAAGGCGACGCGGGCGCGACCACCGGGCAAGTCAAACACACCGCCGTCGGCGCGTAGTGCGTAACTGACAAGCTCGGAATCAGTCTCGATATGCTGGCGCATAGTCAGAGCAGCAAGCGCGGCGCTCGGCGTGTCGCCGCCATCGCCAAACGGATTGAACGCGGTTGCTGGATCGGAGCTGGCCAGTGCTGCCGCCAGCGCGCCAGAGTCCGCTATGTTCGTGTTGTCGACATTGTCGGCATGTCCGCCATAACCCACGCTCGCTTCGAGCTGCCAGTCTCCCCCAAACTCGAACTGCGCTCCGCCCGCGGTCGCGATCGTCTCCGAGCGTGTATCGGTCATCAGTGGACCGAAGTCGTCGCCGAAGAAATAGGCCATGAAGAGCGTTCCATCGCCCGCGAAGAGTCCATTCTGTTGGCGGTAGTAGTTCGTCTCTGGCACCGCCACGACGCCGCCCAATTGGGCCTTCTCCGCGTGGGCTTCCCGTTGCGAAGCCAACACATCCAAGAAGATGCGGATATTTGGCGTTACGTCTTGGCTCAGGGACAAAAAGACCGAATGGCTTTCCTGTTCGGGCAGCAGGAATGTGCCTTCATTGCCGTTCTGCAGATTGACGACGCCGTCGAGCAAATCTGCTTCGGTTAGGGTGAGGCCGTTCTGCCCTTCGGGTATCGCCAGCGTCACAGGGGTTGCGCCGACCAAGATGATGTTGCCGGGCGCTGAGGTGAAACGGGAGAAGTTGGAGCCGCCGAAGGCTGTGAGATCCGTGTTCGCGGCAAAATCGCGGTCGGCGGCCGCCAGCGCGTCGCGATTGCGATATTCGTACCCAGCGATCAGTGAGCCTTGCGCCCAATCGGCGCCCATGACGTGAGAGAAGCCTATTTCATCCATGCCATCGGCTGCGCCGTAACGCACGGCAGTTTCAGGACGCTCCAGATTGCGTCGGAGCAGAATGTTGACGACGCCGCCGACCGCGTCGCTCCCATACGTCGCTGACGCGCCATCGGCGAGGACTTCGACGCGTTCGATCGCCGCGAGCGGGATGGCGGAAATATCGACGAAATTGCCTAAGCCTGCTGGCGCGAGGCGCCGGCCGTTGAGCAGCGTAAGCGTCGCGTCCGATCCAAGCCCGCGTAAGTCTACCGTCGAGCCGAGGGCAATGTTGTTTCCGGGCGCGGTGGAGTTGAGCTGGGTGAGTTCGCCTTGGCTTCCGGGAAACACCTGGGGAAGAGTCTGCAGCAAATCCTGCACGGTGGTGCGACCACTCTCTTCGATCTCGCCGCGATCGAGAGTGAGCAGGTTCGCCCCTGCGGGTACAGCTCCACGAATGCGCGTGCCGGTGACGACGATCTCTTCTTCGTCTTGGGTTCCGCCGTCTGCCACATTGAATGCCTGCGCAGTTTCAGCGCCGCTCGCGGCGCTCGCCCGCTGGGGGCGTAATGATTGCTCCTGAGCCAGCACCAGATTGCCGCCACTGATGCGGCCGTTGTAGCCGGAGCGCGCAAGCAAAAGATCGAGCGCTTGTTGGCGTGTGTAGGAACCACGCAATTGCGGAGAGGGGAGCCGCCGCAGATCGTCTGAGAAATAGAGTGCATTGACGCGCGCTTGCCGCGCGAATTCGCTCAGGGCGCTGCTGAGAGGCTGAGCGGCGATATCGAATTCAATCCGCTCATCGCTGATCTGCTGGATGTCTTGCGCGAACGCCGGCTCGGCAGCGGTGGCGCCCATGGCGCTGAGAATAAGAGCGGTTGCCAGCTTTCGCCGGCGGTCATCCCACTTGGTGGTCTTGCCCTTCATGGTTTCCCCCTCCGCCCTTGAACGAGCGTTGTCGGGAGGAAGACACTTCAGCTCGAAAACTGCGCCACGCCTGCGCGAACAATGTTTGCGGCTGGAGGACTAGCCCGGAGATGCGCTCTCTCCGATGATCGCGGAGGAGGAACGCGATGAGAGGTATGGGTGATTTTCAACGAGCACAGATGAAGCACCGAGATGCGCGCGTCAGCGCGATGGCGCAGCATTTGCGTGCGGCGGTAGACCTCTGGGAAGAGATTCATCTCCATCCGTTCAAGAAGGAGGAGCCATCCGAGCTGCCGGCTCCGCCACCAGCGCCCCCGCCCGTAGTAGCGTTGCCGTCAGAGAAGCTTGCATACGGGATCAAAGAAGCAGCGGGTGCTCTTGGGGTCGGGAGGACGACCATCTGGCGCGCGATTAAGGACGGGAAATTGTCGGCAGTGAAGGTGGGCAATCGCACGCTCATAAGGACGGAAGCGCTGCAAGCTTGGCTTTCCGCTCCTGTTGGCCGATGACGCGGGGCCTTATGCGCGAGTTTCATCGGCGCTTGGTAGATCTCTACTTCAATGAAGGTTGGTCGAATGCAGCGGTCGCAAAGTATGGCGGGTGCAGCGCGGCTTGGGTGAAGAAGCTGGTGAAGCAAGCGGCGGCCCGGGGCCGATCTCGTTCAAAGATTGGGACGCTCGATCCAAGGAAACGCGACAATCGCTGGCCGCTATCAGGGACACATGCGTTCATTGGCGTGTGTGTTGCTCGCCATAGAGCGAAGCTTCGGCTGAGTATGGCGACATTTGGCGATCGCGTGCGGCTTTCGAGGTTCCGCGTCGGCCAGGTCGAGGCAGGGGCCCATGATCTGACAATCTTAGAGGTAATCGCGATCGCCGATGAGTTAGGACAGTCCGTTGAGATGCTTCTCGGGAAGGGCGACCGGCGCCAGAATCCCCGACGCCGGCAATGACCCGCACTGAGGCGCGGCGTGCGCCGTCTAACGGCTAGGCCATGGTTCCACGACCGGAGCGACCACGCCCGCTGGCGCACGGAAAGCCTAACGCCTAAATTCCAGCGCATGTGCAATCGATACGCAGCCGACATCCGCAAGGCCGGGAAGGAAAGAGATTATTGGGGCTTTGACGAGTGGAGCGAAACCCGTATCAATCCGGTGCTTGGCAACGCCGTGCTCGAAGTGTTTCCCAAGAGCCAAGCGCCGATCATTCGAAGCCGATGGATTGATGGGAAGCGGACGGATCAACTTGAGTGGCAAACGATGCGATGGGGCTTGCCGGGCCCGCCGCAGTACGGCGGCGCGCCGGTCACCAACATCCGCAATGTGAAGAGCCCGCATTGGCGTGGCGTCTTGGCCGTGGCGCATCGGTGCATTGTGCCATTCACAGCCTTCAGCGAGTACGAAGACGCGTCGCCCAAGGGCAAGAAACAGATCCGATGGTTTGCGCCGCCCGATCGTGGCGTCATGTATTTCGCCGGTCTATACAGAGTGTGGTCCGGCGATTACGGCTCGAAGAAGGAACCGAACGAGGGCGATCACGTACTCTTCAGTTTCTTGACGACCGACGCGAATGAGCTTGTTCGGCCCGTGCACGCCAAGGCGATGCCCGTTGTACTAACCGACCAAGCCGCTTGCGAAGAATGGCTGAATGCGCCGCCCGATGAGATTGAAGCGTTCCAAGCCCGCGTGCTGCCAGTAGACGCGCTTGAGATCGTCGGCGATGAGGAAGCGGCGCAATATGTTGGCGGCTATATCAAATAGCGGGTCGAAGCGTGTCTCGCTCTGGCCGGGATTCAAGGAGGAGAACCGCTCGGGTCATCTCACCGCCAAGAATGCGTTGTAGAAGTCACCGGCAGGTGCGTCGAGGCGGGTGGAAGGGATCGAGTCCCGAGCGCTGGATCGGCAAGGGCTTTTCCAGCGCCCGTTAGGCTGGCGCTTGACGCCGCAGCGGCGGCGCACCGACCGGCCGGCCTCAGCATCAGGCGTTCCGGCCGCAAGGCCCCTCGGACGCCGCGTGCTCGCCGAGATCGATGGCGACCAAGCGGCTCTGTCCGCATAGCATCGAACGAGCCAATGCCTGCCTGCTTGAGGATCTTCTTCCATGACATGGAACGCGGCCGAGATCAGAGAACAAATTGTCAGCTGGACTGCCAATCGCCGCGGCGTCTCCCGTTTGTATGAGGCTCTCGCCAGTGGGATGATGGAAGACGAAGATTTGCTTCAAATTCTCGCTGAGGCACCTGAGCCGACCTTGTTCTGCAATCGATTTTTCGGGGCGGTGCACTACCTTCTGCTGCAAGGCGTACCCGGTGACTTGGCTGCATTCTACGCGACGGTGCAAACTTCGCCGCGGCCGCCGGCGGCGGCTTATCCGTCGTTCCGGCAATTCTGCCTCGACAACTTGGAAGCCATCCTCGCGATCATCGGTGAGCGAGAAATACAGATCAGTGATGTCCGCCGGTCTGCTGTGTTGCTGCCTGCAATCATTGAGGTCAGCGCGCGTGAGAGCGGACGCCAGCTGGCGCTCATCGATGTTGGAGCGTGTGCGGGCTTCAACCTCAATTTCGATAGATATCATTATGACTACGGGGTCCATGGCCGAATAGGCGACCGCCGCGCCGCGATTCAATTGCGGTGTGAGTTCCGAGGCGCGCGCAAGTTTGAATTGCCAACTGCGATCCCGCCGATCGGGGCGCGTCTGGGCATCGACTCCGAGCCAGTGGACCCGGCCGACGTTAGCGCCTGCAACTGGATGATGGCGCTCATCTCTCCTGACGATGACACGCGCCTTCAATATCTACGCGCAGCACTGGCTGAGACGCGAGCATGCCCGCCGCCCATACTGAAAGGCACCGCGGGGGACCTTCTCAAGATCGCCATGTCGAACATGGACCCGCAAATGAACCTCTGCGTCATGCACACCATGACGTCCCATCACTTCACGCCCGACGAGCGCCGCGCAGTTGACGACGCACTTGCGGAAACGAGCTTGCGAAGGACAGTGCACGTAGTCTCGTTGGAATGGGCGGTGCAAGATGGTCACCCCGACCCGACCGTCCCGCTTGTACTTGAGCTCGAGACATGGCGCGTGGGATACGCGCGGCGCCAGACACTCGGATCTAGCGACAATCGCGGCGTAGGAGCCTGGTTAGAATGGGGCGGCTGCCCGTGACATCTTCGAACATCTATTTGCGACCGTGTTCGAAGTGAGGTTTTTCCGATGTCCAGCGGGCAAAGTGGTCAGAATAATTGCGGCTTTTAGGACGCGTCCGTAGCGAGGAGTATCTGACGATACTGGTAACGTCGGGTGTTGACGGGGGCCCGCCCTCGCCATGTGGCACAACCCAACGCCATCTCTTGAACAACCACCTTTGCGCACGAACGTCGAGCATGACCCGACCAATGTTCGGACGATCGCCAATCGTCATCGCGTACTTATAGGTCTGGCAAATGGCGATGACGAGCGCCGCGACGGTCCCTTGAATGTGTTCGAGCGGCACGGACTCCGCCGAATTGTCGAAGTTGACTGGAAAGCCGTTTCGCAAAATCCGGAACGACGAGCCCCAGAGGTCCCCGCATATGTCGGGGATGTCATCCACTTCGTAGGTACCTGAAGCGTAATTGCCGTTGCTCAGTAACGCCGACTTTAGAGAGAAGAACTCGTCGTCGCCGGAAGAGAGCGAAATCAAGGTGCGCTGCCGTGTTGTAAGGCCCCGAAGATTGCATTCGTCGAACAGGCCCGCGGTGACATCGAGCCCCGCGCAGCCGAAAATTACGTCGCTTCGGTCGAACACCGAGTGAATCGATTCAGCCGCGTGACGCTTGAAGCGCTTCATCGGGGAGGGACGTCGGTCAAATACGGAGAGTTCGGCTCCTTCCGCCTCGAGGCGGCTTGCCAACGCCGTTCCCAAATATCCAAGGCCAATGATCCCTAAGCGCAAGCCTTTGGTTCGGCCCTCAATCGCATTCAAGGCACGCGCCATCGCGGCGTCTACAATAAGGTCAGGCTCGAGAAGTCGCTTGCACGCGCTCGCGCCAACATCGACCACGGGAAACGGCACCTCGCGGAAACCTGGTTGCCAGAACCCGCTTGCTGTCTGTTCGACACCAGCTATTCGATAGGGACTCGTTGTCAGTTGATTGAAGCGGGTGAGTGCATGGCCGCCATCGTCTAGCACAAGCACGATTGAGTCACCCACCAATTGTCGCCGTTGCAGGAACGCCTCGCTCAGTGCGTTTAGGTCTTCGATTTGCTGGTCCGACTGAAGTCGGTCGCAGCGATAGCGCCGCGCCGTCACGGTCATGACGCCGTCTCGCCGCAAGGCTTCGACAGTACCCCCGTGGGTGGAATACGGTTTGCCGCAGAGCGCGATGTTCTCAGGGGCGATCCCTAGGCTTCGCAGTGCTGACGTGAGCCCAAGCGTTTGCGCCATAATGTGCTGCACGCCGAACAGCATGACGTTCGCGCCGAAGTGGAACCGCTGTTCACGAAGGTTTTTGACAAGCTCCGCCACGATCGGCATGCGTGCGTGCTCGAATTGCGGGTCGGGGGCAGCGTCGCGCATCATACGATTATCGAGGCGCGATGTAGACGACGCCACCATCGACAAAATAGCTTGTC
This sequence comes from Vitreimonas sp., assembly GCF_036392335.1. Classification (NCBI taxonomy): domain Bacteria; kingdom Pseudomonadati; phylum Pseudomonadota; class Alphaproteobacteria; order Hyphomonadales; family Hyphomonadaceae; genus Vitreimonas; species Vitreimonas sp. Next base: position 27,020 of record NZ_DASVYD010000047.1, on the reverse strand, counting down.
CTTCCCTTGTCCTCCAAAGTGCCTGCGGTACCGAGCTTTATTTCCGGTAGTTCGGCTAAGCCCGAGCGTCGCGCAGCGTCGGCGGCGACGAGCTGGGCAAAGGTCGGCGGCTGCGCACAGACGAAGCTATAGTTGCGATCGCGCTGCCCGAGCGACTTAATCGCTTCGATATGTTCGCTGACAGGGAGGTCCTTGGCCTTATTCACGCCGATAAAGGGCCAGTTGAGAAAATAGAAGGACGGCTCGTCTTTTAGAGACGGCCGGAAGACGGCGGGATAAAAGTTGTGGGCGTTGGGAAACCGTCGCTCTTTGGTTCTACGACGTTGATCGGATTCAGCGACGCCATAGACGAAGTCATAGATGCATTCCGCGGGCAAGACTTCCCGATCTTCATCGGAATTGAGGACCGGGCAGAAGCCCGGCCGCAGCTTGCGCGCAATCATCCGTGCCGCCAGAACATGACGGTTTCCGCCCGGACCGAGGAGCAGGTCGATTTCGTCCTGTGACCGATCGTGCGACAGCCGCATTTGTTTCAGCGTCAGGCTAAGGAGATACTCGTTCGCTGAAGAGATTTCGCGAAGCTGACGCACGACGTCGTCTGGAAAGAGGATGATTTCAAGGCGCCAGTCGCATTGCGATTGCGACAGGACGTCTGCGAACAGTCGCCCAAAGCTAAAGCCGCTTTTGTCCTCGCTCTTCAGTTGTTCCGCGTAGTGCCAAGCCGTGCCAAAGCCTTGCTGCGCCGCGTAGCTTCGGAGGTCGCCGAGATTGCCGATGCGGGGAATAAGAACGAGAGTCGTTCCGCCAGCCGTGGCTTGCAGACGCGATTGAGGAAAGTCTTCGCAAAAAGCTTGGAAGAGACCAAAGAACTCGCCCTTCTGCAGCAAAACGAGTGGCACGGCGCGACGCACAATCCTTTCAGAGTGCGAATCCGGGCGGTGCACTACGATCTTGTCGAAGAGCTCGATGCTGCGAGCCAGCACGAGACCGAGCGGGATCGCTCGTTGCTGGAAGTCGCCTTTAGTGAATGAGGCAAGTGGAATGCCGTCCCACTGAAATTTGCCGTCCGTGATGAGACGCCGGCCATACGGGAGCTTAAGGCGAAGGATTCGCTTGCCATTGAGCGCTTTGGACCTTGTGCCGAAGATTGGTTCGAATTGCGGGTACTGACCGAGCAGTTCTCCGCTCAACTCGGCCCATTCCACAGCTTCGCTCTGGATGCGGTTATCCATCGACCCGCCTCTGAAGTTTCCCTTCTGCAATCGTAAGTGGAAAAGCCTCGGTGAGTCCATCGAACTCCTCGCCGTGGCTGACTACGACCAATCCGAAACCTGCCCGGCATAGCCGGCTGAAAAGGTCGCGCAGGGCTTGGCGGCTGTTTTCATCGGCGGTCAGCGCCGGCTCGTCGAAGTAGAGCCATGGAGCGCCGCCCAAAAGCGCCGCCGCCATTGTCAGCCGCTTCAGCGCAACAAATGGCAGATCGAAGGGCTCGGTTGTCGCGAATGGATCGAGCCCGAAGGCGCGCTGAATGGTCTGCGGCGTGAAACTCCATTCACCGCGAAGCATCGTGCTGCGATTGCAGCTAGCGCGGCTAATCAACTGCAGATACCCGGCGGCCGACGTTCCGATCACTTGCGACGCTGGATTTTGGAACGCGTAGAAGAAAAGCCGCGCATTGCTGGAGGAGGGCGCATGCGCTGCGCCGTCCACGATGATCCGCCCACGCGTCGGTTTCAGAACCCCTGTAAGCAGCCGCGCCAGCGTTGATTTCCCGGCGCCGTTTGGCGCCTTCAGGAGATACACGCGTCCTGGTTCGAGGCGGAAATCACAGCGATCGAAGATAGGTCGACGGGCCCCAGGATAGCGGAAGCTCAGACCTTTGAGATCGATCGCGGGCGCAGTCACCATCCCGGAGCGCAGGTTTTCCGTGAATTCGCCGATGTGCGCGTTGAGATCGAGTTGCGATGACCCAAACGCGCGCACCTCGGTGAAGCCGCCGCGAAGATCCGCCGATGCATTGTCAGCGACGGCGATGTCCACGCTGGCCGACAGCGGCTTCATCACCCCGTTGAAGAGACGCCCGCGCGTTTCCGCGTCAAGCTGCTCCAATGCGCAATCCATCGCAACTCGTGGAGCGCCCGACCGCAACGCGCAAGTAGCGATGAGCCGCACAGTTTCGCCGCCGGACAGACTACGCAGCTTCTGTGTTTCCGGTAGCGCACTGACGCCGTCATCCAGTATGTGACGAACTTCGGCCGGCAAAGCGGCCTGCTCCGGATGCAGTCTCAACTCGCCGCCGACGGTGGTCGCAAAGCCAGAGAGATTCACCTCCAGGGCCGGGTGAAGATATTGTCCCTTCACGCCCTCACGCCAGGCAAATGCCTTCAAAGCCTCCGAGCGGCCCGAGAAGTTTTGTCCGTCAAAAAGTGTGAGCGCCATCGATAACCCCCGCGCCCAGAGCTACAGCAGACGTGATAGCAGCAAACGTCAACAGGCCGACCAAGCTGTCCCAGACCGCTGTCGCAGGTTTCATGCTTTCGCTCTGCAGCCGATCGATGAAGCGGTTGCCGCTCCATTTCGTCTCGGCGCGCCCAGCGATTAAGTTCAAACCGGCGAGCCAAGTGAGGCCTACAACGCGTCCAAGGTTTGCCGATCGTGATGCAAAGGTCGGTTTCATCAGGCCTTGAGCGCGAAGCGCCACGATGCTGCGCTCGACGGCCTCCCGGACCGACTCGACCAGCGCCGCGCCGGACGCGAACACGAAGGCAGCGGGCTTTGGTAGCGCCATCGCACGCATCACGGCGTAGGTCTCACCATCTCGGATCGCGCCAATGGCGATGAGTATAAGCGACGTCGCTGTCAGCGCGCGCAGCAGCGCGATGAAATTGGTGTCCCCATCGAGTAGGCGCGTCGCGGCGCGGCCGATGCTCGGCGCATCAAAGCCATCAGTCAGAACAAAAATCCACAAAGCGGCCGACGCCAGCACTATGGGAGAAACTAACATCAAAAAGGAAGACAGGCGTCCGCCGAGGCCCAGCAGCATGTACGCGAGCGCGACGATGAACGCGCAGACCGCCAGCGCCGTTGGTGAGGCGAAAAACCCCACCAACAACGCCCCGATGATCAGGAGCCAGCGGACAGCCGCGTGCATACGCATTAGAAGAACATGCGGCGGATGCGGCCGGGCGTCATCCGCACGAGGGCGATGGCGACGGCGAGTTGGATCGTCTTGTCCAAGAGTTCGGTGGCGATACCGGCAGTGACGACTGCGTTCAGCAGGTTTTGACCGGAACGCAACAGCACTGCGACGATGAGCGAAGGGCCGCTGCCGGTGATGCCGCCGAACACGTACGCGATGATCGGCGCGCTGACGATGCCGGCGATCACGCCGAGCAACACCCCCAGCAAGATCGTCAAGATCACAGCGCGCAGCGGAAACGGTCCGGCTGCAAGGTAGGTCTTGAGTGCGGGCCGAATGATAAAGAACGCTATGGCCGCGATGACGACCTGGGTCGGGATGAACCACAGCACGGCGGGGGTGAATAGAAGGCCCGAAATCGTAAAACTCGCAGCGCCTACGAGCGCGGCAAGCGCAAATCCCTTCAATCCCAGCCGGCCGGCCAACAACGCACAGGCAACGGTGCCGATTGCGTCGAGATAAACTGGCAATTTCAGCAAATTGACAACGGTGCCCATCGCAACGTTAAGGGCAACGCATAGGCCAGCGATCCCTAGTAGCGTCAAAGTGCGGACCTGATCGCTCTCCGCCGTTATGTTAGGTTGTCCGAGATTGTCGGTCATCACGCGCTCCTTAAGCTCATCGAGCTTATCTGCGCGAGGCGCGCGAAGGTCGATGCTGCCGTTCGCTCCACGATTCCGGACCCCAATTCGGGAGTCGTTTTCAGGGAGCGATCTTCGGGTGCAGCGTCGAGCCCTTGAATTCGCCGGTCGATATTAGCGGGAAACAGCAGGACCGAAAAGTCTGCGCCGCTGACGACCTCAAACTCGAGGCCCCTAAACAGGGCCATTTGCTTTGGCTTTTAGCAGCTGGCCATTGCTGTAGCGCGAACTCCAGCGATCGCACCGATCGCGTGATCCTGGAGCAGCGTCTATGAACATCGCATTATCGACAGCGCCGTCTTCCTGCCATTTTCTGGCTGATGGCGACAACCTCCTCAATCGCGGCTTTCGTCGTCAAGCACGCTTGCGCATGGCGCAGTTCGCGCGCGCGTGCAGCGATGCTGGAGCCGCCTCCAAGACCATCGTGCGCAACTTCTTCAAGATCGAGGAAGCGCGCGCTTGGGATGTGTACGGTTTCGAAAAAGTTGCGGTTGAAGACAATTGCGATCCTGTTGTCGTTCGCCGCGCGCTCGCTGCGATCCGCGCCGGCGTCGTCAGACTCATTATCGCTTCAGGCGATGCAGGCGTGGTGTTGCCGATCGCATCCGCGGCAGCCGACGCATGCGTCCAAGTCGAAGTGTGGTCGGCGTATGATGCGTGCTCGCAGCAATTGGATGGCCTCAACGTTCGCTTCATCGACGAGTTTCTTGTCGAACCGCCCCCGCGGCGCGTGCCGCCGATCCGCGGCTTTCGCGCTCCGCAGTTCGGCCTGGCTTAGGGGAGGAGGCCATGACGCGCTCTTCCTTCGTCATCAGCCCCGAAGCACGCGCGTTCAATCGTGCGTTCTTTAAAGCTACCAACGCGGAATGGAATGATTGGCGCTGGCAACTGCGCAATCGCATCCGCTCGCTTCGCGAACTCGATCACATCTTCGTGCTGAACGACGATGAGCGCGCTGCCGTGCGCCGCCTGGGCGATGGGCTGCCGCTGGGCATCACGCCGTACTTCGCGAGCCGCATGAACTTGAGCGCGCCGGAGGATGCTCTCAGGCGCACGCACATTCCCGTTGGCGCTGAATGGCGCCGCACGCCCGGGGAGGCCGAAGATCCGCTTGGAGAAGATGCCGACACCGTCGTGCCCGGCCTTGTCCACCGTTATCCCGACCGTGTTCTCTTCCTGGCGACCGGCTTTTGCTCGACCTACTGCCGCTACTGCACGCGATCGCGCATGGTGGGCAGCGTCGGCGCTGGCTATTCGTTCACCACTACAAAGTGGGAAGCGGCGCTTAGCTACATCGAGCAACACCGCGAAGTGCGCGACGTCCTCATTTCAGGCGGCGATCCGCTGACACTCAGCGACGATAAGCTTGAGTATCTGTTAGACCGCCTCAACGGCATCGACCACGTTGAATTCATCCGCATTGGCACCAAGGTACCGGTGGTGTTGCCGACGCGGGTCACGCCGGCGTTCGTGCGCATGCTACGGCGCCTGCGCCGCGTGTGGATGAGCGTGCACTTCACGCATCCCGGTGAGTTCTCGCCAGAGGTCGATCAGGCGCTTGGCCGTCTAGCCGACGCTGGCGTGCCGCTGGGCAGCCAAACTGTCCTTTTAAAGGACGTCAACGACGACGCAGTTATCATGCGTCAGCTGATGCATGGCCTGCTGCAGCGGCGGGTGCGGCCATACTACTTGTACCAATGCGACCCGATCGCCGGCTCGGCGCACTTCCGGACGCCCGTTTCCAAGGGGCTGGAAATCATCGAGGCGCTGCGCGGCCATACCAGCGGCTACGCCGTACCGCACTTCGTAATCGACGCGCCGGGCGGCGGCGGCAAGCTTCCGCTGTTGCCCCAATACGCGACCGGGCGCGACAACCGCGAGCTCCAGCTGCGCAACTATCGCGGGGACCGCTTCACCTATCCCGATCCGCAGCCGTCGGGCGAGGAGAGCGATCCTCACCTCGATGGAGGCGTGTTCGCGACCCTCGCCGAATACACCCGCAACACTTCTGAGTCCGACACCGAGGAGGCCCAACATGACCACGCTTGAGCACGCCATCTTCGACATTCTGTCGCCGTCGAATCCATGGGTTTATCTCGCGATCCTGATCATGGCGATCGCTGAGTCCTTCATTGTCACGTCCTTCGTTATCAGCGGCACGATCGGCTTTGTCGCGGTGGGCGTGCTGGTTCAGCAAGGGCATTTGCACGGCGCGGCCGCCGTCTTGGCGATCTACGCCGGCACACTGCTGGGCGACCTGTTGAGCTTCGCATTGTCGGCCTGGCTGCAGCGCTTCGGATTCGTGCGTGCGCTGTTGGCGAGAATGGATGCTGTGCGTGACCCACTTTCACGGCGCCCGTTCCGCTTCATTGTCGTTGGCCACTTCACGCCCTACATCCGCGCGGCGTTGCCGTTACTCGCAGCAGGCGCGCTCACCATGCGCCGCTACGTGGCAATTGATCTCGTTGCGGCTGCTTGCAGCACTAGCCTCTTCGTCGGCGCTGGCTATTCCGGCGCGCTGCTTGTCGGTAGCCTTGACGGTGCCGGCGTTACCACCGCTGTGGGCCTGGTCGCGCTGGTGCTCATCGTCGCGTTGTGGATCGGCGCGCGTAGCTGTCCACTGCGCCGCCCCGTCCGGGACAACAAGTTTGTCTTCAACACGCTGCGCGCTCTCTGTTTCTTCCTCTGGTTCCCAGTGTGGCACCCCGCGCGTTACATCGAGAATGCGCTGCGGCGGCTGCCGACCAGACGCCTGCGCAACGATCTGGCGGCTGCCTTCCCCGATGTTCAGCCCGGCGACATCTTTCTAGTTCGCCTTCACATGCCGGCACCTTGGGGCGTCTGGGCCCACAGCGCCATCGCGATCGACAGTCACCGTTTTGCGCATGGGTTCGGCAAAGTCATCTCCGCCCACCGCATCGAAGCGCTGCCGGTGCGCTTCGCGATCGCCCATCTGCGCGTGCGCTGCCGAAGCAGCCTCGCCGCGACCGCCGGCGCCGCCGCCGAGGCGCGCATTGGAATTCGCGTCTCGATCGGCGCTCCACGCGCCGACAGCGCCCAGTTCTCGTGCGCGAGCCTAGTTGCTCGCTGCTACCAGGACGCTGGTGTTGAGCTCGTGCCCGCCACGGTCGATCGCGTTGTCCCTGATGACCTGCTGGCCTCCAAACATGTTGAGCTCATTCGCGTCGTTTACACCGAACGGGTTGCGCGGCAGCAGGGGGATGTCGCAGCCTCCGGGTTGCGCAGCCATGCATGAGCTTCAGAGCCGCGCCCCTGCGCATCTACCGTGCTTGCCAGATGAGGTCCTGGCTCTGGTACGCTGCCGCGTCGCTTCAGAGCCGTTCTCGCTCAGTGCTCCAGAAGCGCGCTGGATCGAGGCGTTGGGCGATCATTTGCTTCGATTCCTGCGGAGCCAGAACCGCCTCTATTTCGAGAGCGTCGAAGGTCGACAACCGGTCTGGGTTTCGCGCTGTCTCGACGCTGGCAAGCCAGCATCGCTCGTGTCGCGCGCACGCGCGGCGCGGTCGCGCGACACGCTGCCGGTGATCATTCGACCAGATCTTATTCCCACGCCGACCGGCTTTGCGATATGCGAACTCGACAGCGTGCCCGGCGGCTTTGGTCTGATGGCGGCGCTTAGCCCCCATTTTGCTGCGCTTGGCCCGCGCTTGCTCACGCACGCACCTGTCCCGGACGCGTTCGCCGCGGCACTTACGGCTCTGTCGGATGTTGCTTCGCCGCGCGTCGCCATCGTCGTGTCGGCTGAATCCAGCGACTATCGCGGAGAAATGTCATCGCTTGCTCGCGCACTGCGCGGCAACGGCTTGAGCGCCTCTTGCGTCGCTCCAGGCGACCTTCGCTTTGTCGACGAGGGCGTTTGCATTTTCGAACATGGCCGGTTGCGCCGGATCGATGTGATCTATCGCTTCTTCGAGTTATTCGACTTGCCTAACATCGCAAACATCGAGCCATTGCTCCACGCCGTGGACGCCGGCGCCGTGACGATTACGCCCCCGATCAAGCCGCATCTGGAGGAAAAGCTGTGGCTCGCGCTGCTGCACCATCCCGCGCTGAAACAGTGGTGGTGGAACGATCTTGGTGCCGACACTTACGCGAGTTTGATTCAAGCTGTGCCCGAGACCTGGCTGTTGGACCCTTCCGCCACCGCCTTTCCGACGCTGACCAGCACCGGGCGCAACCTTGGGAGCTGGGATGAGTTGGCGATTGCGACGAAGGCCGAGCGGCATGTTGTGATTAAGCCTTCAGGATTCTCAGAATATGCCTGGGGTTCTCGCGGAGTAGTCATCGGTCACGACAAATCCCGCGCCGATTGGACCCTTGCGCTTAACAAGGCGCTTGCCGACTTCGCCTCGACACCCTGGCTCCTGCAGGCGTTCAAGAACGGCCGGCGGGTTTCGATCCGTTATCACGAGCACGGTGCCGAGTCGGTCATGGAAGGCCGAGCTCGCCTCACTCCATATTATTTCATTGCCAATGGGCGAGCCACGCTTGCCTCCGTCATGGCTATGGTCTGTCCCCTGGACAAGAAGAAGATCCATGGCATGCCGCAGGCAGTCGTTGCGCCGTGCGCCGTGGAGACTGATTAGCGTGATGCGCTCGCTGCAAAGCGCAAGGTCGGCAGGCCCGAACCGCCGGCCAAGTGAGGCGACGGGGGAGCCGCGCGAGATTTGCCAGTATCGTCAGCACGCTAATGGTGGGGGCTAGATAGAAGTATTCGAGCATCGACGCGCAGAAGTTGAACGCATCCGCGTCAGACCTAAGTTATTCTGTCTGTACGGGAGAGTCGGGCGGAATGCTTTGTATTTTCGATGAGAATGAGCTGACGGCCGACACTAAGCCGGAACACATCCTGCTCAACGCGTTGGGCGGGCGAAAGACGACCAAGAAGGCAATCTGCTCGAAATGTAACAACGACTTCGGGGGCACGATTGACGGCGATTTCGCCCGACAGGCTGAAGTCATCCGCAACCTGCTTCAGTTGAAATCGGGCACAGGAAATGGCCCGCCCATGCTCCGTAACGTTCAGGCCGGTGCCGAACGTATCAATATTGCAAGCGATGGCTCGCCGGTTCGGCAGAACCGTCCTTTCGAAATCAAACGCGATGACGCCGGCAACATTGTCGGGGTCAACATCGAGGCGTCTTCACCGGAAGAACTCCAGCGTCATATTCCAAACTTGGCTGCGATGCTGAAGCTTCCGGAAGACGAAGTGCGCAAGAGGATCGCCGCCTCAAAGGCAACAATAGTTTCACAGCGCCCGGGCGTCGTGCCGCACGAATTGAAGTTCGGCGGCCCAGAGGCGCTGCGCTCCGTAACCAAGGCGTGCCTGGTGCTCATCGCAGCAACGCTTGGCTCGGAGGTGGTACGCGAATCGGCGTTCGCCGAAGCGCGCGATTTCGTTGTGAATGGCGGTGAGACCTTCGTCCACGATCGGATTGGGTTCGATTCAAGGTCGCTACCGCTTGACGCGGATTTGCGCGATCGGTTCGGAGCGTTCTTCAATTTGATCTTCATCCGCTCTAATGCCGAGGGCCGGGTTATCGGTCACTTCACGCTGCTCAATGCCGCTGCGTGGCAAGTAATCCTGGCTGAAACGGGCGGTCCGCCCAACGTTCACCTCGCCCTGGTGTCCAATCCGGAAGAGACGAGCCTGTGGTCGGACGACGTCGGACAAATTGGCGACATCGCCATGGGCTGGCTCGAAACCCCGGATCGGTCCAATGCAGCGTCGCAAGCGCGCATTGAATCGATACTTGAACATCACGTCGACCGAGAGCGTCCCAAGGCGATTGACCACATCCTGGACCAGGTAATGGGCCGATATGCTGGCGCCGATGGGAAAATCCCGCCCGAGCGCGTTGACGAATTCCGGCGCGAGCTCGCGGATCGTGTTGCACGACATGCGCTCTCCATCCCCTATGAGCGCGAACTCACGCCGGAGGAGATGGCGAGCCTCGCGGGGTTGGCTGAAAAGGGAAGCTAGTCGTCGTCGTCACGCCAACCGTTTGCACCTACTTGGATGTCGTCGGATATTTATGACCGTCGCGACAATACTATTCGACGATCGCCTTCGCGGCGTGCCTCGAGTTGCAGGCTCGACGACATAAGCTCGATAAAGGCTTCGGGATCGGCGTGCACGTAGCCTCCGACGCGCATCTCGCCCAGGGCCGGGTCTTCAAGTTCGAAACGCCAGCCTGTCTGTTGCGAGACCTGCGCGATAGCTTCGTTGAGCGTCTCGCCGTCGAACGCCAACATATTGTCGCGCCACGCGAGGCGCCGAGGTATCTCTTCCGCGGAGATCTCCGCCAGTACGGCGCCGTCCTCGTTCAAAACGATCTCCTGATTGACGCCGGCGGTGACGCTGTTGTGGCGTGCGCTGAAGAGACCTCGATCGGCCGCCCCACGCACGGAGCCACGCAAGACGGTGGTGCGCACTTCGCCTTCGCTGACGCGCACGACGAATGAGGTGCCGACCACGGTGATGTCGCCCTCTGGGGTGTGCACCACGAACGGCCGCGCGGGATCGTGCGCGACGTCGAAGAGGGCATAGCCGCGGGTAAGTTCGACGCGGCGTTCGCTGTCGCTGATCGCAATCGATGCTTCGCCGGCGCCAGAGAGCGTGATGGTGGAGCCGTCGCTAAGAGTGATGGTGCGCACTTCGGCAGGGGCGGTGGCGTAGTGTTCGGAAGGCGCGAAAGGAGATGGCGCGCGGGTGAACCAGATTCCCGCGCCGATCATCAGCAACGCACACGCGGCGATGGCGATGGCCGTTCGAACCCGGTCGCTGACGGCGCTGCGCGAAGGCGCTGTGTCGTTGGCGGCGGCGCGGCCTTTGAGGTGCTGCAGCGATTCAACCGCGCCCCAGGTGCGCTCCAGCTTGGCGTAGGCCGCTTGGTGTTCGGGGTCGGCGTTGAGCCAGGCCTGGAAATTGCGGCGGTCAGCGTCGCTCACATCGTGCGCCTTGATGCGGACGATCCAGCCGGTGGCTTCGCGCTCGGCTCGTGTCAGGGTTTGCCGGGTCGGCATTGTGCGTTGGAGCTTTACGTGTCGGGTTCGGCGAGGGCGAGCGCCATCTGCGCCAGGGCTGTCTCGATGTAGCGCTGGAGCGTGCGGCGGGAGACGCCGAGGCGCTCGGCGGCTTGCGGTTGGGTGAGACCCTCGATGATGTGCAGCAGCAAGGCTTCGCGAAGATGCGGCTCGAGAGCGGCGAGCGCGGCTTCAGCGGCTGAGGCCTGCTCTGAGGCGATCAGGTCGGTCTCAGGATCAGCTTCCGAAGCAGGGGCGAGGGTCTCGATCCCGGCATAAGGGTCGGTCTTGTGATTGGCCTGACGGCGAAGGTCGTTGAGCGCCAGATTGCGGGCCGTGGTCATGAGATAGGCCTGGGGATTGGCGATCTCTCCGGTCTTTGCAGCACAGAGCTTGGCGAAGGCGTCCTGAGAGATGTCTTCAGGAGAGATGCGGGGGCCGAAGCGGCGGAGGAAGCGCATAAGGCGAGGGGCTTCCTCTTCGAAGAGGTTGGCCCAGTCGAGGGTGGAGTTCATGGGGGGCTCTCCTTGGCTAGGAGAGCGGCAAGCTCATCGATGCGGGAGAGGGGGTAGGTCGGGATGTCGCCTGTGAGGTCTGTTTCGTTTCCGGTGTGAACGATGAAGGCGCGGGTAAAGTCGCCTTCGGTGAGCATCGTTTTGAGCGCGACGTGATCAGCGGCGTGCGGTGCGATTACGCAACGAACTACAACGGTTCGATCCTTTCCGTTCCGAAGCGCCAAGTCGTAAGCGCGTTTTGTTTCCCACACGCGGCCGACCACGGCGACTCCCGTCGCCTTCAGTTGGCGCTCGATCAGCTGCGCACTGAATGCCAAATCCGCGAATGTCTCGGTTGCGCCGGTCATTTCGGGCAAGAGTCTACGTGATCCCTCTTCGGGATCAATCTGAAAACTGCTTACTCGGGCTGTCCACCGCGTTTTTGGCGGAGCGGACGCCTTGGCCACCACACTTCGCGATCCAAGATATCGAGCCATAGTCGCTCGCCTGATCGCGATGCGAAAGGCGGCAGGCTTAAACCAACGCGAGTTGGCGGAACGTCTTGAGAAAACCCAGTCATACGTTGCCAAAGTTGAGCTTCACGAGCGACGCCTAGACATCGTTCAGCTCGTGGAATGGCTTCGAGCGCTCGAGGAAGACGAGAAATCGTTCTTCGCGGAAATGTTAAAGGACATTCCGAAGGCGAAGCGCAAGCGCGGTTAAGTCACGTTGGCGTCGCCCGCTACGCGGGCCGGGCTCTCGTCGCTTCGCGATCGAGCCGCATCCGCGTCTCGACCCTGTGGGCTTCGATCCCTGACGCGAGGTGTATTGCCTCGGAGCCACTTACAAGGGGCGTCGGCACTGGCCGGTCGAACGGTTGGAAAGCTGCCGAATGGTGCCCCGGGCGAACCTCACACCGAATCAAGGAAGGTGGCCCAACAGGGCGGTCGCGAATGTGAGAATTATCGCGGAAACGAATCATGCCGCGCAACTGGCGCTGGGTCTCCGGCTTCGAATTCAGCTAGAGTCTGTAACGAGATGGAGAGGAGCGCGCGTTGGCCGGTCAAAAGAACAACCGGGGCCGTAGGTCCAAGCTGAAGCCGCTGGACGAGCGGTTCAAGTTTTTGGGCGATGCCATCGGTGGAGGCGACCGCAAGGCGCTTCGCGCGGCTCTCTACGAGGTAGAAGACAAGCAGACCGGGTTCGATCGAATACTGAAGCTTTGGCCGAAGACCGGCAGCCAGGCTGACGACGATCTGCGTCAACTGTGGCGCCACGAGGCGCGGCAGGTGCAACGCGTGATGGCTTACTCCGGCGCCCGCGAAACGATTGTTGAAGTCCTAGAATTCGTCGAAGACGCAGAGAATTTCGGCGCGCTCTTGGAAAAGGCTGGCCAACCTCTTTCCACCAGGATCGCCCGTGTGCCACGCGTGCATTGGCTCAGAAATCTGGCCACGCCACGCCCTCGGGCATTGTTTTGGAGGAACATGCATCGAATCGCTAGTGCGATTGGGCTGATCCATGCGCAGGGTCTTGTGCATGGCGACATCTCGGCATCGTGTGTCATGACCGAAGGTGCCGACGAGCCAGACTTTCGTCTAACGGGTTTTGAGTGGAGCCTCTGGCTAGGCGCGTCGAAGGCAGATCGCACTCACGCACAGGCGACGCGTTCCGGTGGGAAGAGAGCTTCAAAGTATTCCTTCGCGGAAGATTGGCGTGCGTTTGGAAATGTTGCCGCCGAAGCACTCGACGCGGCGGTGCGTCCAAGCGGTGAAATCGCGACGCTCGGACGAGCGGAAACGCCAATCGTATTGAGCAGCTCGGAACGCCTGTTGCTTGCGCGGCTCGTCGCACCACAGCGGGGCGATTCACTTGAGCCAGAATCCATAAAGCGTCTTATCAACGACATTGTTGCGGAGGCTGGACGCGAGGCGGGTTCAAGAGCCGGCGCGTATGTGCTGACGTTTGCGAAGGCGGCTGGATTGGGCGAAGCCGTCTATGACGTGACGAACGGTGAGATACCTGTCGATGAATATCTGCGGCAACTCGACTGGGTGCGTGCCGACCTTGACACGGGTGTGACGCTTCTAGCGCCGAAGCGGCTGGAGGCAGGGCAGAATATCGATCTAGTCACGAGCACGATGGTGTACCGTCTGTCGCCCTTACCCCATGACACCGGCGTGCTGTGGGATGGGGCGATCTGCTCGCGCGCCATTGTTCGCGGCGCGAGCCTTCACATCGGCGAGAGAGAAGAGCACGAGATTGCCCAACCTATCGAGGTTGTGAGTTCGGTGCGCGCCGCTCATGAGATGCGCGCGCAGTTGGGTCCTGATGCACTCGATTGGAGCGCGTTCTCAAGTTCAGCCCCGCCATTGGGTTCGACACGGCTCGATCTCGTGCGCAGAGCCCTTGTCCTAGCCCAGGTTCTTGAGGCGCTTGTGAAGGCGCTCGAGGTTTATCCGGTCGAGGTGCTAGAGACAAACGCGGAGGCTGGTGCGCGCTACGCCTTGCTCCGGGCAGAGCCAGATAATGATCGCGACAAGTTCGCCAAGCGCATCGGTATCGCTGAGACCTCTGCCGCGTTGAAACGGCTCTTTGAAGACGATGACCCAAGCGCGCAGGGGCGATGGCGGCTGTCCCAAGCGGGAAGTCTCGGTGCCACGCGAACGAACGATGTGTCGGCGCGGTTCTTTGATGTCGTCAATCGTGCCGGCCAACGACCCTACAGATTCGAAATCGACGACGCGCTGCCGGAGGGCAGTCGTATATTTCTCCGACGCGATGATGATATTGGCACTGAGCAAGCGATCGTTCGCAGATTGCGCAATATCAAGGCGCTTTCAACGCGCGCCGATCTTGCTGAAATGCTTGATGATCCGTGGCGCGTGCGCCGGTCAAGCCGCGAAGAGCTTGAGGTCGGCGCGAGCGATCAGAGTTTTGTGGATTTGGATGAGCCGAAGCAGCGTGCCCTTAGAGCGCTCTGGTCAGTCCTTCCGGGTTTCTTCGTTGTCGGCCCGCCGGGTGTTGGCAAAACAAAGCTGGCGACCGAGACAGTCCGCCGCCGGTTTGAGCAAGACAAGGCGACACGCATTCTGGTTTGCGCGCAAGGTCATGACGCACTTGACGGGCTGCAGAAGAAGTTGCGGCAAGCGCTGGATGACAACGATCTAGGCGACGTGATCATGGTTCGGTCCGCAAGCAACAACGAACGCGCGTCGACGAGCAATGAAGACGTCCACCGGACGGGACTAGAGTATCTGGAGAACTTGGCTACCAGTGCCATGACGAGAGACGCGCCGAAAGCGTTGCGCGACCGCGTCCACGCGCTGCGGCAGGCGGCGGTCCGCGCGGAAAAGGCCGCCGATGTGTTGGAGCGTGACGATCGGATCGCCCTCAACGCGGTGTCGAGTCTGGTGCTGGACGCCGCCAACATCGTCATATCGACTGTCAATTCGGCCGACATCGAGCGAATGGTGGAGGCGCGCGAGCAGTTTGATTGGGTGATTGTCGAAGAGGCGGCAAAGGCGACTGGACCAGAGTTGGCCGGCGCAATGATGCTGTCCGGACGCCGATTGTTCATAGGCGATCATCGCCAATTGCCGCCCTTTGAAGCCGACCGTATCGTTTCCATTCTCCGCGATCACGGTGCGGTCCTAGAAGCACTGGCGTTGGCCGAGCAATACGTCGGCCCGCTTCTGCGTGATGGCGAACTCGCGGAACTCCAAGAGGTTGCCCGCGACGACGCCGTCCTCCGCGACCACGCTGGCGTCGCACTGCGCTTATTCGAGCCATTCCGCGCGGTCGTCGAAGAAGACGAGCGGCGGGAGAAGGCGAGCGCAAACCATCGCTCGATTGCGGCTACGCTCACCGAACAGCGTCGCATGGATCCAGCGATCGCTCGGATCGTCTCGAAAGTCTTTTATGAAGGCATCCTGACGACAGAGAAGAATCGCGAGGCTGCCTCTTCAGCTCCGCCACCGTTCGAAGTTATTGCGCCCTTGCCCGCGTCTCCGGTGGTGGCTGTGGAGTTCAAACACGTGAGCGCGACCGGATCGAGTGCTCGCGCGGAACACGGTCAGCCGCGTTGGCACAACCCCGGGGAGGTCAATTCGGTCATCGACGTCCTGCGGCACGTACGTGCGCGAGAAGGCCACAGGCCGAGTCTTGCAATACTGTCGTTTTACACCGCACAGGTCAGGAAGCTGCAGGACCGCATCAAAGCGGGCATTGGCAGCGGTCAGCTGGCGCACCTTCGCAACTTCATTCCCGTCAGACCGAGCGGCGATTGGGTCGGCACGGTGGACAGTTTTCAAGGAAGCGAAGCCGATCTCGTTATTTTGTCGCTTGTGCGTAACAATCCACGCACCGGCGCGGGTGCCGTGGGCTTTCTGCGCGACAGGCGGCGAATGAACGTGGCGCTCAGTCGAGCGAAGTCCAAGCTGATCATCGTTGGAAGCTTAGCGTTCCTCCGTGAGGCCGTCGAAGGCGTCAATCCTGACGCGCAGCCTCACGATCTTGAATTTCTGTCAGACATTGTGCGCGAAGTGTCGGCACTGTCCGTCGCATCCGATGCTGCGCCCGCGGCGGCGTCCTTCATCGCTCCGGAAGCGCTTGGGCGGAGTAAG
This sequence comes from Vitreimonas sp., assembly GCF_036392335.1. Classification (NCBI taxonomy): domain Bacteria; kingdom Pseudomonadati; phylum Pseudomonadota; class Alphaproteobacteria; order Hyphomonadales; family Hyphomonadaceae; genus Vitreimonas; species Vitreimonas sp. Next base: position 11,014 of record NZ_DASVYD010000047.1, on the reverse strand, counting down.
AACTGATGCTGATAGCGATCCCAGCTTATCGGCTCTCCTGCAGAGTCATGATCGACCGGGGTAGGGCGTGGAGCGTCATCGATGAGTTGCTGCTGTGGAATTTGGCGCAAGAATCGCGCGCACTTCCAGCGCTCACCAAAGCGTCGCAGCTTCCGCCGCAAGTGATTGCAGCGTCGCTGTCGCGGATGATGCGTTTCCGGCTTGTGGAGGTTGTGCTGCGCGAGGACGGCCTCGAATTTGCCGCAAGCGAGTATGGCAAGAACATTGTCAGCGAAGGCCGATCGCTCCCGTTTTTTCCGAAGCGACTGCCGAAACGCACCTCCTTCGTCATTGAGCGGGTATCCGGAGGCTTCTTTCCTACGGGTCAAGTCCGGCTGATTTCAGAGTCGGCGCTTGAGCAGGAACCCGATAACGACATTCGCAAGATCAGTGTTGATGGCGGCGACCCGCCCATGTCCCATGAAGCAAATTTCGCGCGCCTCTCACAGATCGCCGCACGAGGTTGGGAGGAGCAACTGGCGTATGTCGATGGACGCACGTCCAACCTGCGCCAGGAATACATGATCGTTCGCTTCACCGACCGCATTCCGCGCGGACTGCCGGATGAAGCATCTGATGCATTGCGCGATGCGGTGAAACGGGCCGCGGCGCTCCCGCGCGGCACGAGCGATGTGCCGGTTCGATACGGTGGTCAGGCGGCGGAACCCGATCCGCCCTCCACAGTGCATCGGTGCGCCTTTGATGCGAAGGATCTCGTTGTTGGCGGGTCGGCCCAACTGGCGTGCTTACGTTCGCTTCTAGAACAAGCGCATCAGCGCGTTATCGTTCACTCGACCTTCCTAAAGGCTTATCGCTTTCGGGAGTTGTTGCCTGAGATACGGACGGCGTGCGCGCGCGGTGTTTCGTTCGATCTCTTGTGGGGAGCCGAGACGAAAGACGACGAGGAGGAAAAGAACAGCACGGCAGCCTACGAAATCGCGAAGATCGTCCGGAACGACGCTGTTCTCCGTGCGCACTTTACGATGCACATGCGCACGACCGGTTCTCACGCCAAGGTATTGTTGGCGGACAGCGAGAATGGCGATTGGGTGGCGGCGGTTGGATCGTGCAATTGGCTGTCCTCGCCGATGAATGCGGTGGAGTTGACAGTCGTGCTGCGCGATCAAAGGGTCGTACGCGATGTTGCGGTGGCAATGCAGCGCATGATGGGCCGCCGTGGCTTGGCGGACGACGTCGCAAACGAAATGGCGCTGCTCGCGCGTTCGCTGTCGAAGCGAACAGAGGCTGGCGGTGACGCCGAAATCTCCTTGGTCTTGGGCGACGAGCACGAAGCCCTGATGCGTACTGCCAGCGGCGCCGCGCGAGATTCACTGACTATTGGTAGCCACCGGCTGGGCTCCACCGCCCGGCCGGGGGCGCTCATGCCCGGTGCCGCCGCTGCCCAACGCGACGGATCCGTTCATACTCGACTGCTCTACACGATGCCCTCGGGTCCGTTGAAGAAGCGTCATGCCCGAAAGCTGGTGCAAGAGGCGGCTGAGAATGGGGTCGCCTTGATCAAGGCGGACCCAATCCCCCTGCATGGGAAGTTCTTGGCTTGGGACGACGATGACCTCGTCGTTACGAGCTTGAACTGGGCTTCGGCCTCGAGCGATCCGGATTTCGTGCAGTCCGATATCGGCGTCTACATCCGCGCGGCTGGTATAGCCAGGATAGCTGTAAGTGAAATCGAAGCTCTCTTCCCGCAGATGTTGGAGGGCACGGGGGACACGCGTGTCGAATCCTGAAGGGCCTTCCATTCGCCTCGAGGATCGAGTTCAGAATGCGCGCTTCGCCACCAACCTAAGGGAGCGTGAAGTTACGGATGCCGTGAAAGAATTACGCGGTGACCGCAGCGGGGCGACGCACCTCGTTTAGCTGCGTCGTCGCGAAAGCCTGTGTTTGCGCACCGCCATGGCGTTTAGCCAGGACGTCTTGCCGGCAGTTGACGCGCCATCAAAGACCCACATTGAATTGAACCGCAGGCGAGGCTGACGGTGGATGTGCATGCTGAGTGACACCTCGTTGAGATCCGTGAAGCGTCGTCCATCAGGCTCCATGCGCTGTTCATCGCCGTACTTGAACGACATGAAGAAAACGCCGTTAGTCGCGAGTGCATTGGCCAAGCGCCCAATTGCGTCGGAGAGTTCGAACTGCGTCACATGCAAAAGCGACGCACAGGCCCAGATACCTGCATACCGCTTGGTCGTCTGAAACGTCTCAAACCGCACCACTTGCGTGGTGACGCCCGTGCGCTCGGTGCTAATACGTGCAAGCTCTTCGGAAGCATCGAAGGCGTCGACCTCGCGACCACGCTTCAAGAACGCCAACGTATCGCGGCCGCCGCCTGATCCCGCGTCAAGAATGGGGCCAGCAGGCGCCAATGCGAGAAAGCGGTCATAGACTTCGCTCAAATCGACATGCGCAGTTTGATCTGCGTAGGCTGCCGCGCGTGCGTTATAGAAGGCGATCGTGCTCTCGCCGTCAGGGTCGCCCAACGCAAGTTTGCTTTGGCTGGTTTGCACAGGCGTCATGTCAGGAGACCAATCAGGGCGTGGAGGAAGCCAAGTGTCGAAACCAAACCCGCCGCGCGGAGTATCCAAGCGAATGTCGTTACCATTGTAAGGCGACCGCTCCCGATGTGCGGGGTTTGTGGGTTGCCGGTGGCGAATGCACTTGGATTGAACGCCTTGATCTTCTCCAGGTAGCTTTCGAAGACATCACGCAGTCGATAGATCACACGAATAAGCATGAAGTCGGCGAAGGCGGCGAATCCGAACAGTACGACTCGCGCCGCTTCTTCCACTTCGCGAAACATTGCCGCAAACCAAAGCCCACCGGTCACAGTAATAGCCCAAGCCGGGATCTGCATAATTTGCGTGTTTAGACCGCGCGCGAACTGGCAGTTTTCCTTATAGGCGGCCTCGTCGCGCTTATACTGTTCCTCCGACATTGTGTCCTGTCTCCGTCACTAGACGCTACGGACTGAAACCGAGTCATTTATGGCAGGCCAAGCAAACTTTGGCCGAGCCATAGAGATCATCCATGTCGTCGTTTGAGCGCAAGGGGTTGGCGCGCCGCCGGGCGTTTGCTCGCGCTAGGCGCTCGGCGTGTTCGCGCTCGATTGCTTCCATGCGCGCCGGCTGTTCGAGCTCCGTCAATGACTCGCCTTGGCTCCACGTGAACGGCGAGCCATCGGTGAGAGCGTGTTTTTCGTAGGCCTTCGCTTCTTCAAATGCGTCTGGATGGCGCTCTTTAAGGCGAACCCATTCAATCTTTTGTTGGAAGAAGCAGAACGTACAGCCCGAGCGGCTGCGCCAATCATAATATTTGGGCAGTCCCAAACCCGAACCTTCGAGAATTTCAGTCACCCCAGCCTTCTCGATACCAGCGTCTTTGAACGGCAGGCGGGTCGACAGACCTTTGCGGGTGGAGAGGTAGCCTTCGCGATAGTCTTCATCGGCGCGGATCGCGACATAACTCACCACTTCGCTGCCCTGATCGAGATACCCGCCCACCCAGCGTTCGAAGGGGCGTAGCTTCAATTGGCGCGTGCACCATCGCGATTGCGGCGAAGGGAGATAATTGTTGTAGCTCTTCAGCCAGAAGTCGAAATCGCGATCTGGATTGAGACGCGTGATCGGTTGGCCAAGGAAGCCTTCGAGCCGCGTCAAGAATTCGTAGACCTCCGGCAATTCTTTGCCGGTGTCGGTGAAGAAGTATTCGAGTTGGAGCTCGGGATGACGTTGCCGCATGAAGACCGCGAGGGCTGCGCTATCGCGTCCCCCTGAGAGGCCAAGCACGTGACGAATGGCGGGCGGCTTCATTTGCGTTGCCTTTTGCGTGGCGTTTCGGTTTCGGGCTCTTCTTGTAGGTAGCGGGTCGAAACCCGGGCGAGCGCGCCTAGGATGAGATCGCGATCACGGGCATTGGCGCGCTCAAGCGCGCGTTCCACGGTTGAGACGATCTCGACGATTTCCTTCTCGTCAGCGTCGGAAACTTCAAACTCGCGGAAAAGCGGCATCGGTTGGTTTTCCACGCCGACCACGAGCGCGAGAGCCGAGCGGCGCGCGCGTCTGCCTTTGACGCGGGCATAGGTCTCGGTGCGGAGGAACATTTGCGCGAGTTCAGCTAGCCCCATTGCGGCGCGCTCGCGATCGCTATCAGACCAGTCGCGCGGAAGGCGGTCGGCGGCTAAGCCTGCGAGGCCTTCCATGTCTTGGAGCGTACCGTTGAACTGGCTGATGCGCCCCGCGAAGGCGTTGAAGCGGAAGTCGCCCGTCAAGTTCACGATCGTGGCCGCGCGCTCACGCAGACGTTCGAGTTCGACCTTGGTTTGCGCGCGCACGTCGAGTTCGCGCAGCAAGAGCGCTTTCAATTCATCCAAGGTGTGGGAATACGCGGCCCGGAGCTCGCTTAAGCCCTCGCGCACGTGCGCTGCGATATCGCGCGGTCGCACCTCGTTTTGATTGTCGATTAGGTGCGAGAGATCATCAAACAGCAGGCGGTTGGGATCTGCGGCGCGCTTCAGCACATCGCGCAGCTTGAGCGCGCGCGGGCTCAAGCGACCAGTGCGCTTGGTCCATGGCTCGAGATTCTCGTACTGGGCGACGAGCTCTTTGGCGATGGCAAAGGGTGTAGCGTCGTCTTTCAAACCAACGACATGAGCGAGTGCGCCCAGGAGTTCACGTGTCGCGCTCGTCAGTTCAACGCGCCGAATCTGGAGGTCAGCGGCGTCACGGGCCAAGAATTCGATCGTCAGTTCGTCGAATTGCGACTGGAAAACGCCCTCGCGGTAAAGCGCCAAGCCATTGCGGCGCGTTTGGGCGTAGGCAACAAAGAAGACGGGGCAGAGACCTTCCTTCAGGCCGATGGGTTCGCGCTTCCATGCGTCATAGATGGTTTGCGCGGTGACGAGCGCCCCGTTGCTTTCGGCGAGGATGGTGTCGGCGGCCCGCCACATCGGCGCGAGGTTGCCAGGATCTGCGCGCATCCGCAGGGGGTCTACATACTTTCCGCCGCGATAGAGATTGAGGGCAGCGATTAGACTTTCGTACATCCCGCGCTCAGCGGGATAACCTTCAAGGCCCAGGCGAAGCTCACCTTCATTTAGCACCATGCGCTTCATCAAGGCGGTGCGTGCCGCGACGGCGTTCGAGGAGGGCGCGTTCCGGTTCAACAGCTCGTTTAGCACGCGCGGTGCATGCGGGTATCGCTCGGCTGCGAGATCAGAGATGAGATTCTGGAGCCCGCGGCGAGAGAGGGTCTGAGGATTGCGACGAGCAGAGAACCAATTCGCCCCTTCGAAGGCGGCTTCGACAGCGCGTTCCGCTAGTGCCCGCAACTCGGTGATGCGTGCGGCCACTTCACGCCGCGCGGCTGCATCGCCTGCCAGTGCGCCATGATCACGCTCGATGCTCTTAAGCGCAGCAAGCTCACGCGCCAGCTCAGCAAGCCGCCAGTTTTGGTCGGAGACGCCAACGATAAGGTCGAAGGACGTGGTTTGCGCGACCGCTTGCGCGGCAAGCCGGGCCGCTTCGGTCTTACCCTCGCCCGCACCGGGGATCGCCAGCACAATTGTACCCATGGCGTTCGCGCGTGGCGCTAGGCTTTGCGCAGAGGCGAGATCTGTCAACAAAGCCACGCTCACATCGAACCAACGCATCGCGCCTGTTTCGGCGTGATGGCGTTTGGCGAGCCGCGGCTGTAAATCCGCCAGAGCGCGTAATTGAGTGAGATCAAGCCCCGGATTAGCGGCGATCGTCTCACTCACCGCCGCCTCGATGTCGAAGTCGCTGCCCGCGAAGGGCGCAAACGAGGACGAATGGCGTCGGAAGGTGATCGCTGACCAGTTCTGCAGATCCTTCAGCGTCTTTGCGAAGATCGAGGGCTCTAAATCAAGCGCTGCTTCGAGCACGGGCTCTGAAGGGACCAGGCCTGAGCGATCCTTGAAGAGATCGAGGACCGCCAGCGTTTTGTAGAGTGCAATGTGAGCGGCGTGCGGGCCTTGGCCTTCAATGCGTTCTAGTCCTTCGAGGGCCGAGCTCCATTTTTTGCCGTCGGGCGAGGCAAGGATAGACGGTTCGAGATTGGCTTGCAGATAGTCAAAAAGCGTTGCAGGCGCGAGCAGGCTTTGGGTCTTTTTGGTGCGGATGAATTCTTGGAAGCCGTGACGCTCCGCCGAGTTCAAGAAGCCGAACACCGAGCGTTGGTTTTGACCAAAGCGCCGACGCGACATCGGCCCCAGCAAACAGGCGGTGATTGGGTGAAGCGGAGCGGCCCCGGCGAGCGTCTCCGCGAGTTTGCGCACTTGTGCTTCAGGGCGCTTGGGCGTCATGAGGCGCGCAACAGCGAGTGCGACCGGTTGAGCGAGAGCTTGGCGCTTGGGCGTGGCGTTGATCGCGCGGCGCAACAATTCGAGCGTCTCATCGCCTGCGGTAGCGATTGGTAGATCAACGAACCGGCCTTGGATCTTCGACCAACGATCGCGCGCATCGCGCTGTAAGCGCCCGGCGTATTCTTCAAACGCTTGGTGAAGAATGCCGACAAAGACGAGCCTGCCGCCCGAGCGCGAGGCGAGCTCGGCTAAGTCTTGCAGGAAATCGAGTTCGCCAGGTGCATTAAGCGCGGCATCGAGCGTCCGACCCAATTCATCGACAATGATCAGGAGGCCTTGGGTTCGACTTTCCTCGCCAAGCGCGCGGAGCACTGCGGCGCCATTCGCGCCCTTCTTCAGCTCCAAAGCGGCGGCGATCAGTTCAGCCAATGGCGTACGATCACCGATAAGCGGCAGCACTTTCCACTTCGATGTTGGCAAGGCTGTCCGAAGTGCGGTCGTCGTCGCTTCACCTAGCGCCGCTTCAGCAAGCGCGCGCTGTTTAGGGCGCCCGCCTAGGAGGCTTGCCAAGACGAGCGCCAAGCTCGACTTGCCGCCGCCGAAGGGGCCCGTCCATGTGAAAGCGCTTTGTCCTGTTGAGCCGATGTGGCTCGCCATCGAAGAGAGCGCATTGGCGAACGACGGCGGGCAATAAAATCCGTCCAACGCATCGGGCGCATCGAGGTCCAGATCGATGCGGACCGAGCGGCGGAAGCGCGCATTGATCTCGACGGGGGACTGCGCAGCCCTCATGCGGCGTCTTTCTTCTTGCGTCGAGCGCCCATCTCGCGGAGCGCCAGTTTGAGCGCGTCCTTGCTCGGCATGGCCCTGACCCGCACCACTTGCTTGAGGCCGGCAGTCTCTGACCAACGAAAGGCGCCTTCGGAGGTCGTTTCTATCTCGCTTAGACGGTGAGCGAGATCATCTTCGTCGAGTACGAATATCCGTCCGGGTGATCGCGGCTCATAGCCGAGGGATTCAAGCGAAGCGGTGCCGGCGCCGTCGCGTTCTTCAAAAAAGCGCGTGAGCGCACACAAGAAGACGCCTGAAGAGAGGGTGGGTTTGGGGCCGCGCACGATCTGAAAACGATCTCGTGAGCCCATGGGACGAACGAGACCGAGTTCGGCGAGTGGAGAATCGGCGCTTTCTTCGCCCCATGAGCCGCCGCGCCCCCCTGCATAGGTGCGCACAAGGCAATCAATGTCGCGCTTGATGGTGGTCTCGGACAAACGCGGCCAAGATTGCGCCTGTCCCAGACGTTGCAATTCCTCAATGAGCTCAACGCGCGAGAAGCTCGATTGGGTGAAATGGTTGAACAGCCAAAACCATGCAGTGGCGCGTATGTTGGCGGCGATGCGCCAATGCAAAAGCCAAATCGTGTCGTCTTCTTCGAGATAGGGATCGGCCCCGCGCTGTCCGAATATTGCGGTGCCGAAACTTGTGCGGCGTAGACCCTCGCCGTCGTCGCAGGCTTCAATTACGCCCGCCAACTCACACCAATGCCGGATGGAGGCGACCATGTTTTTGCCGACGCCAAACCGCGCGATCGACGTCTCTGACGTGAAGACGGCTTTGGCGTCGCGGCTTGATGCGGCCTCATCGACTGCATTGTAGCCTTTGCGCAGCCAACCGTAACGCGGCGGGAAGGTTTCGTGGCCGGAAAAGGAGGGTTTGTACCCGCTCGCGTAGAGGGCCTCTGCGCCCATGAAACTGTCCTACTGGAGAAGATGTCCAGGAGGGCTTCTCATGCTAGAAGAGTCTCGTCAATGCGAGCTGGACGCTTCGTCCAGGAGCTGGAATCGTCCTCATGCGGCGCAATCATACCGTGTACATGGATTATCAAGCCACTACGCCGATCGATCCGGGCGTTTTGTCGGTGATGGATGAAAGCTACCGGACAGAATTCGGCAATCCGCACGCCACGGAGCACGAAATTGGGTGGAGTGCTGCTGCTGCTGTAGCGCAAGCAGCGGACGATGTTGCGGCTTTCGTTGGCGCACGTGGCGATTGGGTGACTTGGACATCCGGGGCGAGCGAGGCTAATGCCTTGGCAATTCTGGGCGCGGCCGCAGGCGCTCCCCCCGGACGCTCTCAAATCCTCATCTCGGCTGCTGAACACAAGTCGGTGGCAAGTGCTGCAGAGGTGGCGCGAGATCGTTTTGGCGTCGAAGTAATAGTGCTCGATGTAGACGGCTCAGGCTGTGTGCGCGAAGAAACGCTGGCGCGCCATCTCTCGCCGGCGACGCTGCTCGTCTCGATCATGGCCGTAAACAACGAAGTGGGCGGCATCAATGGGACGGCGCCGTTGAGCAAGCTCGCGCGTCGGGCCGGCGCGTTATTTCATGTCGATGCAAGCCAAGCCGCTGTGGCGTGCGACCTTTCACAGCTTTCTCATCACGCCGATCTCCTAACGTTGTCAGCCCATAAGGCCTATGGACCGAAAGGCATCGGGGCGCTGATCGCTGCGCCTGCCATCGTTAGTGAGCTTCGCCCTCTGACGTACGGAGGCGGGCAGCAGACTTTGCGTCCGGGTACCATTCCGGTCGCCTTGTGCAGAGGCTTTGCCGAAGCCTTGCGCCTTATTGCTGAGAAGGGCGACTCCGAGCGCGATCGCGTGGCGGCGTTACGAGCGTTGTTCGTCGCGGGGCTTCAACAACGGTGCGGGGAGGTGGAACTGATCGGGCCCGCGCTCGAATTGCGCCATCCCGGCAACGCCTGTGTGCGTTTCGTCGGCGTTGACGCAAGCGATATGGTCGCCGCCATGCAACCGCGTTTGGCCGCTTCTACCCAAGCAGCATGCAATTCGGGCAGTCTGGAGCCATCGCCCGTGCTGATCGCTCTTGGTTTGGATCGTCAAGCGGCGAGCGAATGCGTACGTTTTGGTTTGGGGCGGTTCAGCGACGAGGATCAGATCGAAGAGGCCATCGATGTGGTAAGCGCGCTTGTCGCAGATCGTCGCTCCAATAGCAGCGCTCGACATGCGCATGGCTAGGCGGCGTTCGAACCCCCGACCTCGCGCCGGTAAACGCGTCGGCGGCGCTGTCTATATTCATCGTGACGCAATTTCGCTGCTGGAAGACGAAGAAGCTGAGCGGCTAAAGGCTGCTATCTCTATCGCCGATGCTGAGCTTGACTGGAATGTGGCGCGGATCGGCGCCCGGGATGTTTCTCTATCGCTGTACGAGCCGTTCGAACAATCGGCGTTTCCTCATCTCCTCGCCTCCGTCCACATAGATCTCGACACGCACGCGCTCAAAGCGACGTCCTATCGGGAGCGGTCGAGCCGGCCAATTCTGCATCGCAAGGAATTGCTGCTCGCTCCTGACGACGCGCGGGCGCCAAAGTTTGCGGCAATTACACGTCTAGCCGAGGAACGGGGCCTTTTCGCAGACACCAAATCAATCGGCGCTTCAGCGCCTTGGGCAAGGAAGGTAGAGGCCGCGGGCCTCGAGATCAGGGGCGCGGCGCTTGTCGAGAAGGGCGAAGAGGCGCGTTCAGTTCATCGACATCGAACGGCGTTGGTTAGACGGACCTTGTCGCAACCGATGGCGCTTGCTTTGCGCCTTGGCATGATCGCAAGCCCTACGAGCGTTTTCGATTATGGGTGCGGGCAAGGGGACGACGTTGCGATTTTGAACGCGAACGGCTTCAACGCCTTCGGTTGGGATCCTCATTTTGCAACCGATGGCGAGCGGCGCTCGGCCCACATCGTCAATTTGGGTTTCGTGCTCAATGTCATTGAGGAGCCTGCCGAACGGGTCGAGACCTTGCGCGCGGCTTGGGGTTTTGCGCAGCGTGCGCTCATTATCGCCGTGATGAATCGCGCGAGCTTCGGGGCCGCGAGCGCTTGGAAGCCTTATCGCGATGGCGTTGTCACGTCTCGGGGCACGTTTCAGCGTTACTTTTCCCAAGATGAGCTAAGGGCGCTTGTGGAGATGACGCTCAACGTGCGTCCCGTCACCCTCGCCCCGGGCATAGTCGCCGTCTTCCGCGATGCCGAGCTTGAGCAGCAGGTTGCCTTTGCCCGCCGCGCAAGCGCACCACTGTATTTCGATCGTCGCCTCGAAGCCTACGATCGCCCCAAGCGTGAGGCGCCTGAGCGTGAGCGTGCCGACGTGGAAGCGCGTTTGGGCGGCCTTATTGACGACATTTGGCGCCTTTGCTTGCAGTATGGACGCACGCCTGCGGTGTCTGAACTGACCGACGAGATAGCAGCTGACCTCAAAGACAAGGGCGTGGCGCCGGCGCGCGCTATCAATGTGGCGATGCGGCGGATTGGTGACGGGAGTGAGTTGGCGGCAATTCGTGCGGCGCGGCGTGAAGACCTCCTCGTGCACTTTGCGCTCAGCTTGTTTCCTGGTGCGCCCAAATACGCTTCCCTCGCGCGCAGTATTCAACTCGACGTGCGCGCCTTCTTTTCGAGCCACACCGCCATGTTAGGCGAAGCGCGCGCCATGCTGTTCCAGCTCGGGCGCGGCGACGGAGTCCGCGTGGCGCTTGAGCGCGTCCTCGAAGGGGAACTCGGGGCGCGCCGCGGTGAAAAGGTCCGGTTCTTGGCTGAGACCTTGCCGCGTATGCCCGCGCCGATCCGGCTCTTGA